>JAOUJD010000186.1 GCA_029883565.1 Burkholderiaceae bacterium | reverse complement strand
GCTGCTGGGCCTGTGCTTCCTCCATCGTGATCAGACCAGCCGCGGCCATCAGCCCCAGCACGCCACTGATCTTCACGAACTCCCTGCGATTTTCATTCATCGTTGTCTCCCGCCCTGAAGTCGAAAAAAGTTCGAAACAGTACTCGAAAACTCTAACAGTTGCCCGCGTCCCGCGAACGCCTCGGCGCCGATTTCTATTCCAGGTTGCACCGCCGCACAACTGGCCTTGACTACCTGGCGCCACCCGCGATCCACTTCGCGATCGCGTGTGCGTCGTCGTCCTTCAGTGCGGTCTGGGGCGGCATCGGCACCGCACCCCAGACCCCTTCGCCGCCTGACTTGATCTTCTTGACAAGGTAGGACACGGCATCTGCCTTGTCGCGATACCGTGCCGCAACATCATTGAACCCTGGCCCGACCACCTTGTTGGTCAGTCCATGGCACGCGGTGCAGGCCTTCTGCGCCAGCAGCGCCTTCGGATCCGCCAGCGCCGGCGCTGCCGCCTGCGCGGCGCGCGCCGGAACGGCCGCAGACCTCGACGCGTCGTAGATCGTGGTGTCGATGCCGCGGGTCGGCCCGAGCGGGCGGCTCTGCTCAGCGAGGTTGTCGTGCTGATTGCGCGCAAACGCGGGCAGTTCAGACGTGATCTTCACCTCTTTGACACAGTCTTTCATGCACGAGGATCCTTGCACATCGGGTTTTCCCTTTACAGACAGCATCCCGTGGTCGGTCGTCATGCCGTTGCGGTTCGGCATCTGGACCTTGGTCAGGTTCTGATCGCTCAGTTCGAAGTTCGCCGGCACGATCTCGTTCAGGTGCAGCACGTACGCGGTGAGCGCGTAGACCTCATCCGGCGTCAGCGACTGGGGATTGGTCCACGGCATGGCGCGGTTGATGTAGTCCCACAGCGTGGTCGCGTAGTTGAGCTTGGTGCCGAGGGTGCGCAATCCATCCGGCGACTTCAGCGCGGAAGCGCGTCCTGTCTTCAGGTCGTCAGGCTTGACCCCGCCCGCGATCGACAGGTAACGGTTGCTTTCGCCGAACGTGCCGTGGCAGCTGGCGCACTTGGCGTCGTACAGGTCCTGGCCCTGCGCGACCGTGCCCCGGCCCTTGCGCACGCCGTGGCCGTCGGGGCGAACGTCGATGTCCCAGCCGGCGATCTCGATGGCCGTTGCCGCTCGGCCAAGGCCGATCCGTCCAGCCTCCGTCGAAGCCGCGTTGACTTGAGCGACGGCCGTCGCGGTGACCCCGCACAGGACCGCGGCGAGAAGCGTCGACATGGCGCCCTTAAGCGATCTGGACATTCCAAACCTCCCCGCTCGGTTGCACGCTCCAGGTCTTGATAGCGTTGTTGTGATAGATCGACCGCGTTCCGCGCACGGCGCGCAGCTGCGGCATGCTCGGCTGGATGTGCCCGGTCTCGTCGACCGCCCGGCTCTGCAGCAGGGCCGGCCCGCCGTCCCAGTTCCAGTCGAGCCGGAAGCGCGTCAGCGCCTTCGACAGCACGGGGTCCTGCAACCGCGCCTGCTGCCAGTTGCGGCCACCATCGGCGGAAACGTCGACCCGCTTGATGCGGCCGCGGCCCGACCACGCGAGCCCGGTGATCTCGTAGTAGCCCTTGCCCTGCAGCATCTGGCCGCCCGAGGGCGTCGTGATCACGGACTTGACCTCCTGGATGCCCGAGTACTGCCGGTGCGTCCCGTCCGGCATCAGGTCGACGTAGTGCAGCGATTCCTCGCGCGCGTTCCACGGCTTGTCGCCCACCTCCAGCCGGCGTAGCCACTTGACGCTCGACACGCCCTGCACGCCGGGAACCAGCAGGCGCAGCGGGTAGCCGTTCTCCTGCCGCAGCATCTCGCCGTTCTGCCCGTACACGACCATGACGTCGTTCAGCGCGAATTCGATCGGGATCGTGCGGGTCAGCGCCGAGCCGTCCGAACCTTCGGCAAGGATGAACTTCGCGTTCTTCCTGTCGTAGCCGACTTCGTCGAGCAGCGTCGACAACAGCACGCCGGTGAACTCGCTGCACGCGAGCATGCCGTGCGTGTACTGGACCGTCGGCACCGCGACGTTGGCCCACTCCATCCCGCTGTTGGCGCCGCACTCGAGGAAGTGAATGCGCGATACCGACGGGAACCGCATGATGTCGTCCATCGACAGGATCAGCGGCCGCTTGACCAGACCGTGGATCAGCAGGCGATGCTGGTCCGGATCGACTTCCGGCGCGCCGGAATGATGGCGCTCGAAGTGCACGCCGCTCGGCGTGATGATGCCGAACAGGTTCTGCAGCGGAGTGAAGCTGACCGACGCCTGCGGCTGGGGCGTCAGGCCCGGGCTCTGGCGACGCTGCACGTTCGACTCGAACTTGGACGGCATGCCGTAGCCGGTCGCCACCACGGGGGCGCCCAGCGAGCGGGTCCATGGCGCCGGCGCGAGCGGCGCATCCTTGGCCCGCACAGCGAGCGGCACGGCCGCGGCAGCCAGGCCGGCGGCCGCTCCGGTGGCGAGGAAGCTGCGGCGGCCCTTGGCGAGCCGGATCGTTCCTGCACCGAGGTGGTTCTCGGGGGCCGGCACGACCCGCCCTGCGGGTCGCGTGCTCTTCTCCCTAAAGCTGTTCATCGATTCTCCTGGGACATCACGTTCAACTACTTTGCTGCGCTGGGCATGAATCGGTTGACGATGCGGCTCGACACCGGGTGCTCGTCGAGCTGGCCCGCCATGTGCACGCACACGACGCGGCACAGCGTCACGACATTCGGGTCGGCGACCGAATACAGGGTCATCTGGCCTTCACGGCGGCGCTTCAGGACGCCCTTGTCGTACATGAGGTTCAGATGCCTGGAGACGTTCGTCTGCGTTGCGCCGACGCGTTCGACGATGTCGGACACGCTGCGCTCGCCGTCGCAGATCGAGTTCAGGATCTTGAGTCGCGTCGGCTCCGCCAGCAGGCCGAAATAGTCCGACACCACCTCGTACAGCCGCTCGAGTTCGGGTTCCATGCGCCACCGGGTATGCGCATATGCGCAAAAGCGCATATCTTCGGGAGCGCCTTGTCCCAGGTCAAGCGCAAACGACGCAACGCCACGGAACTGTGACCGCAGTCACCCGGCCGCGGCCGGGCCGGGTCCCTCCGGCTAGGAGGACAGCGACATCAGGGCTGCAGGGACTTCACGGCTCCGACGGTCTCCGCCGTGCGCGCGCGGATCACGCCCACGCGGCCCTCCGGCGCGATCGAATCCTCGGGCAGGATCAGCCATTGCATCAGGTCGCGGATCGAGACCAGGCCATGCGTCGTGCTGGCGTCCCGAACGAGGATATGACGATACCCGTGGACCACCATCAGCCGCAGCACGTCTTCGACGCTGGCGTCCGCCTCGACCTGCCGGACGTTCTGGCTCATTACGTCCGACACTTTCGTGCGCGCCGCGTCGCGTCCGTCGGCCACCACGCGGCACATGATGTCGCGCTCGGTGAAGATGCCGCCGATGGCATCGCCCGCGCCCTTGACGATCACCGCGCCGACTCCGCGCTGGGTCATCAGCGCCGCCACCTCGGCCACCGTTGCATCGGGTGCCGCGGTGATCAGGGTCTGGATTTCCTTGGCTTCGAGGACGGATCGAATCGGCTGATTGATCATGGACAGGCTCCCGTGGTTCGGACGGCGGCCCCTCGGCCGGCCACCCCGGGGGCGATGCTACGCCGACCGACGCCGTCGTGCATCCCTGGCGACCGGCAGGCGCACGTCCAGTCGCATTCGCTACCAGGGTCAGTGCCGTTTCTCGGCGACCCAGATCTCCTCGCAGGGCCACTTGCGAGCCCAGTCGACCGAGAAGCTGTCGTAGTGGTCATGGTCGACCGCGTCATCCGGCGGATAGAGCTCGACCAGATCGACGACATCGAAGCCCGTGCGCTTCAGGAGGCGAAACATCTCGCCATGCGGCAATTGCCACTCCACCGTCACCTCGCCGGGCCACGTCAGACGCCCGAGCCCCCGCTGCGGCCGCTGTAGTGCGGTCGTCGGCGGCCCCACGTCGGACGCGCACAGAATCGACAGCGTGCTGTTACGGAGAAACCACAGCCGGCCATGCGGCCGCAGCAGCCGATGCGCCTCCGGAATCCAGCGGTGCGGATCGCACCAGATGCTCGCACCGTACTCGGAGACGGCGAGATCGAAACTGGCGGACGGCAGCGGGACATCCTCGGCGCTGGCCTCGATCAGCGGGAAGTCGATGCCGAACTCGCGCTGGCAGCGGCGGGCCGTGGCGAGCTGCGCCGGAGTCACATCGACGCCGACCGGACGGGCGCCGCGCCGCGCCAGCCAGGCAGAGACGTAAGCCGTGCCGCAGCCTAGCTCGATGACGTCGAGGTCCCTCACCTGCCCGAGCGTGCCCAGCGATGCTTCCGGCACGCCGAAGACTCCCCACGTGATCTCAGTGGCCGCCCAGCTCGTGCCTGCCTGCGCGTCGGTGAAGTCGGCATTTTCCCTGGTCCAGCCTTCCCGGTTGCGCCTTGCGTCTTCGGAGATCTCGGTCATCGCGCGGTCCTGTGTCTTCACCCTGCCGCAAGCGGCGGGCTCGAATGATATGCAATCGGGACTCGTCGCCGTGCCGCGCCTACTTGGCGCGGGGCAGGACTCGCTGACATGGGTCATCGCGCTGTTGCACCGGCGTGCTGAACGCCGCGTCGAAGAGCGTCCGTTCCTCGTCGGTCCCCTCCTCGAGCAGCCCGATCGACCAGATCTCCTGCCGCTCCTCCACGCTGAAGTGAAGCGGGACACCGACGTCGCGACGCGCATGCCCGTTTCCCGTCAGGAGGACGACGCCGCGCACCAGGAATGGCCGGATCGAGTCGGCAAGCACGGCATCGCGCGCGATCTGGGCCCGCGCCAGTCCCGGAAGGGCGGTCGGCGGCAGCAGGTTGCAGTGCCCCGCCTGCACGATCGCCTCGTGTTTTCCCTGCAGGGCCGCATCGGCACGATCAAGCCCCAGCCGGCGCAGATCGGCATCGGCAAATACCGACTGCAGCCCCTCCCGGGACACCTTCGCCGCCTCGGTCCGCGACAGATTGGCAGCAACGATCGGCAATCCATACTGCAGCGCGAGTTCGACGAAGGGCCGGTACCGGGCCCAGTCCCACTGGTCGCGCGCCGCCCTGCCCTGCGCGATCACATGGTCGGCGAGGCTGCCGCCCGCCGCGGGCTGTTCCTTCCGCGCGCGGTCGATGTCGGCCTGCCGTTCCCGATCGAACTGCTCGAAGGCGATCGCGGGACGCGCACCCCGCTGCAGCTGGATGCCGAGCGCCTGCGCCCGCGCCTGGTGCTGCAGGACGTTGTCGTGCACTTCGCCCAGCAGCACCGCCGGCCGACGCGCCATTTCGACCGCCAGTAGCTCAGCGTCGAGCTTCGGCGGCCGGGTGACGCAGCCGCCGAGCGCAGACAGAACGGCGAGGGCCGACAGCAGTCGAAGCGAGCGGTTCACGTGTCAGCGTTGACGCAGGCAGGCTTCGGCACCACAGCGCGGACCCACCGGATCGCGACGGCTGGCATCCGGGTCGCGGCCCCGGCGCCGGCGTCAGACATCCTTTACCGCATCCGTGGCCACCCACCCGCCGTCGACCCCGCCCGGGAGCATCTGCCCGACGTCCTCGCCGACCTCCGCGTCGATGAGCCGGTTCAGTTTCTCGTTCATCCGCAGCAGGAGGTCGCCATGCTTCGCCCTGTCCATCGCAAGATTGTCGACCTCGGCGGGATCGCGTTCGAGGTCGAAGAGTTCCACGTCGTTGAGCCGGAACAGGGCCTCGAGCGAAGTGGGCCGATTGTGCTGCCTGGGGGAAAAGTAGCGCGTGAACTGGTAACGGCCGTCGAACACGCCGCGGATCGCACCACGCTTGCCCATGTCGATCCGCAGGGTGCCCTCCTTCACCGCCGCCTGCAGGCGCGCCTTGCCGTCGGGTTGCGTCATCACGCCGACGGCCTTGGCCATGAAGTCGCCGTCGATGTAGG
>JAOUJD010000185.1 GCA_029883565.1 Burkholderiaceae bacterium | reverse complement strand
CAGATGACCTACGCGTTGGTGGTCGCGGCCAGCGACGTGCTGAAACTGCCGACGGACAAGGTCCTCGAGGCATTCGGCGAGCACTGGGTGCTGCACACGGCGCGCGACGGCTACGGCGGGCTGATGGACGCTGCCGGCAAGTCGCTGCCCGAATTCCTGAACAACCTGCCGAACTTCCATTCGCGGGTCGCGATGATCTTCCCGAAACTCGAGCCGCCGCGCTTCGAATGCACCGACGTCGCGGCCACCTCGCTGAAGCTGCACTATCGCACCCATCGGGAGGGGCTGGCGCCGTTCGTCGTCGGGCTGATGCAGGGATTGGGCAAGATGTTCAGCACGCCAGTCACGGTCCGTCTCGTCCAGTCCAGGGACGACGGAGCCGATCACGACGTTTTCGACGTGTCGTGGTCGCCCGCGCGGGTGACATGAACCCGGCGAATCACTCCCCTCCCCCGCAAATCGGGCTGCCGCCGGAGCAGTTCGCGGCGGCCTTCCCGTTCCACTTTGCCGTGGACGCGGGCCTCACCATCCTGCAGGTCGGATCTTCGCTTCGGCGCGTCTGCCCGGACGTTCGGCCGGGCGCCCGCCTGGCCGAGGTCTTCCGCCCGATCCGGCCGGCGGGACGCATCAGTTTCGAGTGGGTGCTGGAGAACAGGGCCCGCTTCTTCCTGCTGGAGCACAACGGGGCGGGCAAGCTGCAGCTGCGCGGGGAATTCGTCGCGCTGCCCGGAGGGAGCGAGCTGCTGTTCCTTGGCTCTCCGTGGCTCACCGATTCCGAGGAACTCGTCGCCCGCGGGCTCAGCTTCGGGGATTTCGCGGTCCACAACCCGCTAATCGACCTGCTCCTGGTGCTGCAGGGGAGCAAGATGGCGCTGGAGGACGCGAAGAGACTTGCCAACAAGCTGGCCTCGCAGCGCGCCGAGTTGCGCGCGGCCAACGAGCGCCTCCGCGCGCAGGAGAGCGAAGCGCGAACGCTGGCGCTCATCGCCGCGCGCACCGACAACGCCGTAGTGCTCACCGATGCGGCGGGCGCCGTCGTCTGGGTGAACGAGGGTTTCACCCGCCTCACCGGCTACCCCTTGGACGAGGTGCTGGGCAGAAAGCCCGGCGCCGTGCTGCAGGGACCGGCGACCGATCCCGCAACCGTGCAGCGCATCCGCGGGCGGTTGGCAAAGGGCGAGGGGTTCACCGAGGACATCCTGAATTACCGCAAGGATGGCCGCGAGTACTGGGCCGCGATCGAAGTGCAGCCGATCCACGACGAGACGGGCCGGGTCGCCAACTACATGTCCATCGAGTCGGACATCACCGAGCGGCGGGCGGCACAGCAGCGGCTGGGCATCCAGCTCGAGGTGTCGTCGCTGCTCGCCGAGGCCGACGACGAGTCGGAGGCGATGGTCCGGATACTCGAGATCGTCGGTCGATACCTCGGCTGGCAGCTGGGCCTGGCCTGGCAGGTGGCGGATGAACGCTTGCGGTTCGTGACCGCCTGGAATTCGGCCGCGGCGAGCGCCGCCGACTTCGTCGCCGCCAGTCGCGGCACGGAATTCGCGCGCGGCGAGGGCCTGCTGGGGCGGGTGTGGGCCGAGCGCACCGTGTGCTGGGTCCGGGACGTGGCCTGCGACGCCAATTTCTTGCGGGCCGGCGCGGCAGTTCGCGCCCGACTGCACGGCGCGTTTGCGTTTCCGGTGATCATGCGCGACGAGACATGCTGGGTGGTCGAGTTCTTCAGCGGCACCACCGCGGATCCTGACGAGACGCTGCAGAAGACATTCGCCGCCATCGGCCGCCAGATCGGACAGTTCATCGCGCGCCGGCGGACCGAGCGTGCGCTGCGCCGCAGCGAGGAACTGTTCCGTCTGGCGCTGGAAGGCGGCGAGCTCGGCGCCTGGGATCTCCACGTGCCGAGCGGTGTCGCCACCGTCAACGAGCGCTATCTGGAAATGCTGGGCCTGACGCCCGGCAGGGTGGAGCCAAGCGTTGAGACCTGGTTGCGCCACGTCCACCCCGACGACCTGCCGCAAGTCACCGCTGCATTCAAGGCGCACCTGCGGGGCGACACCGAGGTCTACGAGGCCGAGCATCGCATGCGTCACGCGTCGGGAACGTGGATCTGGGTGCTGGACCGCGGCCAGGTGACCGATCGGGCCCCCGATGGCAGGGCGATCCGGGTCTGCGGCACGCTGCTGGACATCACCGAGCGCAAGGCGGTCGAACGCGAATTGAGCGAGGAGAAGCAGCTCCTCGAGCAGGCCCGGCAGCGCGAGCTGGCGACGGGCCACGACATCCAGCGCACGCTGCTGATCGGCGACCTGCCCGCCGCCGTGCGCGGCGTCGAGCTCGCGAGCTACACCGAACCGTCGCAGGGCATCGACGGCGACCTCTACGCGTTCACCACCTACCGGCCCGACTGCCTCGAGCTCCTCGTCGGCGACGTCATGGGCAAGGGCGTCCCGGCAGCGCTGATCGGCGCCGCGGTCAGGACCGCGTACAACCAGGTCGTCACCGAGCTCCTCGCCGCGTCGCTCGGCAGCGAAGAGCTGCCGCGCCCGGCGGCGATCGTCAACGCGCTGCACGCGACGCTGACGCCGCGGCTCATCGAGCTCGACTCGTTCGTCACTCTGGCGCTGTACCGCTTCGACCTGGCAGCGGGCTCGATGACCTACGTCAACGCCGGCCACACCCCGGGACTGTTCATCAGCGCCGCCGGCGCCATCCATGGCGTACTCGGCGTAAACCTGCCCGTGGGCGTCGTCGACGAAGAGCACTATGTCGAGGCGACGGAAGCGGTCGCTCCGGGGGACGTCCTGCTCGTCTATTCGGACGGGATCACCGAGGCCCGCAACGCCCTGGGCGTCGAGTTCGGTGACGATCGGCTGCGCGGCTTTCTCGAGCGCGTCGGCGGGCACGCGCTGCCGGCCAGCATCTGCCTGCAGGCATTGCGCAAGACGGTTCGCGCCTTCGTCGGTGACCAGACCATGGTCGACGACCAGACGGCGGTGCTGGTGGGTTTCCGTGCGACCAGCGACGACGGGGGCGTCACACCGCACGCGGGCGGTCCGGAGGAGTTCGACATGCCTTGGGACACCGGCGGCCTGGAACCGCTGCGCAAGCGCGTGGCCGGCGCATCGAGCATGCTCGAACCCGGGGCGGCGGACCTCCTCGTGCTGGCCGCGTTCGAGGCGGCGACCAACGTCGTCCGACACGTCGCGCCGCCCTTTCGCGACGCAACGCTGACTTGCCGAGTGCTTCCAGGCCGGGAGCGCGTCGTCGTCGAAATCTGGCATGTCGGGGCGCCGTTCACGCCGGCGCCGGATCCACTCCCCGACTTCAGCGGAGCGAGCGACGGCGGCTTCGGGCTCTACATCATCAAGCACGCCGTCAGCGAGGTCCACTACGAGAACCCGCTGCCCGACGTCTGCTGCACGCGGCTCATCCAGCAGGGCAGAGGTCCTGCCAGCGCATGACCGTCCTTGCGAACTTCGTTAATGCATCAGTCCGCACGGAATGCCCGCCGGACAATGGACGGGCGGGTGATCATCGCGCCCGGATCACGGCCGCAACGAACGCTCCCGACCGCAGAAGTTTGCGCTAGCCGGCCCTGACCACCCGCAGCGCGGCCAGCGCGACCCGGATGTTCTCCCGCCAGTTGCGGCGCGCCACGTAGAAAGCATCGGCGGCGGCCCCCGCTTCCAACCGGACGCTGTCGTCGGCCGCCCACGCCGGGGCGTTCAGCAGGCCGATGGGCGCGCCGGCGAGCAGCGACTGCCATTCGGGACTGAGCGAGTACCATTCCCCGCTGCGCCGGGGACGCACGCCGAACCAGCAGCGGCGCCCCTGCATCACATCGAGAAGCCCGCCGTAGTGAGCGAGCGCGCGCCGCAGTCCTGACGCCGAGGCGCGCGGACAGCGCAGCGGTGCGACCGCCAGCCGGCGCGTCGCCGCATCGAGCCCGGAGACGACCTGCTGCACGCCCCATGGCAGCAAGGGCTCGCCGCGGCGCTTACGGAGCACCGCCACGGCAAGCCCGGGCAGCAGCACGGTTGCCGCGACGGCCGCAACAAGCCTTCCGGCAAGCGACGGAACCCGTTCCGGCTGCGGCTCGAGGCTCAGCATCAGGCCATCCGAGCGCGGAAGCTCCGTCTCGACGCCGAGGGCCACATGACGCACCCGGCCCCCGTTGACGATCGCGTCGCTGACTTCGAGGCTCCTTCCAAAGTAGGTGCCACGCAGCACGGCGGCTTCGCTGATGGTCGTCTTCGCGCCGACCATCACGTCGCAGCTCAGGACCACGTTCGGACCGACGGTCGCGCCCGCGGCGACCACGCACCCGGGCCCGATCAGGACCGGCCCGACGATCCTTGCTTCGGAATGAATCCTGGCCCGGGGGCTGATGGCGCCCCACGGCATCGTGATCCAGGCCGCCGGCAGCGGCGCTTCGTCGCTGCCGACGATCACGGAACGCTGCGCCTCGAGCAGCCTCGCCCCATCGAGCGCCGGGGCGGGGTTCGAACCGCCCAGGACCGACGGACGCAGGCCGCGCCGCGCGAGCTCGACACCCAGCGCGCGCTGATCGCAGTTCGGCAGCGGGGATTGCAGCATGGCGCCGGGCACGCTGGCCCAGCCCGTCCAGGCGAGCGCGTCCGCGGCGTCGAGCTGCAGCAGCGAGCGATCATCGTCCAGGAGCCGCCGGATGGCATCGGGGGCGATCCAGCGATCGGTGTGACCGATCACCACGCGCCGCGCCCGCGGCAACTGCGCCGACCGCAGCATCGCGTACGGCCGGTCGGGATCCCTGGCGAGATGCCAGCGCAGGCGAATGCCCCAGCGCTCGCCATCGCCGAGCACATCGCGCAGGAGCTCCGGGCGATCGCAGGCGACGATGTCGATCTCGGCGAGCCCCTGCAGGACCAATTGCTCGAGCAGGCGCTCGATGAGGGTCGCGTGGCCCAGCGGCAGCAGGGCCGCGGGAAAGTCGGCGGGAACCGGCAGGTCCGCTGCGGCGCGCGGGGTGGCGAAAAGCACCGCGCGCAGATCGCCCGCAACAACATGCACGCTCATCAGTACGCCCCCTTGCCGCGGATCACGGCGGGCACCGTCGCGATCAGCAGCTTCACGTCCTTGGCGAGCGACTGCTCGTGGATGTAGCGAACGTCCATCCTGACCTGCTCGGGAAAGGGTATCTCCGACCGGCCGCTGACCTGCCAGATGCAGGTCAGCCCCGGCGTGACCGACAGCCGCGCGCGATCGGCGAGCGAGTAGCGTGCCACCTCCTTCGGGATCGGCGGCCTCGGTCCGACCAGGCTCATCTCACCCTTGAGAACGCACCACAGCTGCGGCAACTCGTCGATGCTGGTACGGCGAATCATGCGGCCCACCGGGGTAATGCGCGGATCGCGCTTCATCTTGAACGTCACGCCGTCGGCACCGTGCTGGTTGGCGGCCTCGATCTTCGTCCGCACGGACTCGGCGTCCACGCACATCGAGCGGAACTTGGGAAAGGCGAACTCGCGCCCGTCACGCCCGACGCGCCGTTGCCAGAACAGCACGGACCCGCCGTCGTGCAGCTTGATCGCGATCGCGACGGCGGCGAAAAGCGGCGAGAGGACGAGCAGCGCCGGCAGGACGACCGCGATGTCGAGCCCGCGCTTCAGAACGTGCAGGCTCCGGGTCTTGCACCGCCACGCCCAGAGAGAGTAGCGGGCGCGCAGGCGATTGACGAACGGCGAACTGAGCTGGGGTCGGTCGGACATGATGGGGGCCTCGTGTGGCATGGCGGTCATTAGAACCGCCCGGCCGTGCGCAGTTGTCACGCCTTTGTCAACGATCGGCGGCCGGTGCCGCTCCTCCGGTCCCGCACCCGGCTGCGCTACCATTGGCCCGTCCGCCATGAGCAGCTCCGCCGCCGCCGCTTCCCGATTGGCCGTCCTGGTCGTCGACGACATCGACGCTTCGCGCCGGGCACTCTGCGCGCTGGTCGACGAGCTCGGACACTTTGCCATCGGCGCG
>JAOUJD010000184.1 GCA_029883565.1 Burkholderiaceae bacterium | reverse complement strand
GTCGCCGGCGGGAGGAACGCCGAGCACGACGCGCCGACCAGCAGGGCGGCGATCGGCTTCAATGAAAAACGGCCAGTTCTTGTCGTCATCCGGGCTCCCCACCCTATTCAGTAAATCGCCATCGCCTTGTCGATCTGCCGTGCCCACGCATCGACGCCGCCTTCCAGGTTGTAGACGTCGGCGTATCCATGCCGCTCGAGGAACATCGCGACGTACATGCTGCGGTGGCCGTGGTGGCACACGCACACGACCGGACGGTCGGGTTCCAGTTCGTTCACCTTGGCGGGCACGGTCCGCATCGGCACCAGCTCGGATCCCTCGATCCTGCAGATCTGCTGTTCCCAGGGCTCGCGCACATCGAGCAGCAGCGGCTGCGGACGCTTCTCGTCATCCATCCACTCGGCGAGTTCGTGCACCGACAGTGTCTTCATCAGAAGCGGAAGCTCGACGGGCGTTCGGCATTCTGCAGCGGCTTGACGCTCGTCTCGAACAGTTTCACCACGTCGAAGTCGGTCTCGCTCGCGCGCGTGATCAGTTGCGCGGTCATCACCGGATCCGTGCCGACGATCGCGGCCATGCGCCCGCCGACGCGCAACTGGTTCCTCAGCGCTTCGGGCACGACCGGCAGCGAGCCGGTCACGACGATCACGTCGTAGGGCGCCTTGCCGGCCCAGCCGCGGCTGCCGTCGCCAAGCTCGACCTTGACGTTGCGCACGCCGGCACGCGCCAGGTTGCCCTCCGCATAGGCCTTCAGGCGCGGGTCGATCTCGATCGACAGCACGTGGTGCGCCTTGTGCGCCAGCAGCGCCGACAGGTAGCCCGAGCCGGTGCCGATCTCGAGCACCGTGTCATGCGGCTTGATGGTGAGCTCCTGGACGATGCGGGCCTCCAGCTTCGGCGACCACATGCGCGCGCCGGTGTCGACGCCGTCCAGCTTGAGGGGGATCTCCATGTCGGTGAACGCGAGCGCCTTGTACGGCGCCGGGACGAAGTCCTCGCGTTTCACCTCGTACAGCAGGTCGAGCACCGACTGGTCGAGCACGTCCCACGGCCGGACCTGCTGCTCGACCATGTTGTAGCGCGCCTTCTCGAAGTCGGTTCCGGCCTGCATCGCGTGTTCCGTGTTCGGTGCGTCCATCGACAGCGCGAAAGTCTATCAGCGCGGGCTGCGCTGACCGCTGCGCTTCACGCCGCGATTCGCGCGCTCCGTCGCATCGGCCGGGCTTCCCGGCGCCCGGCTCTTCAGCGACGTGAGGAAGGTATCGAGCGTGGTCCCGATGTAGGCGGCTGCGTCGATCGGCCGCGCGCTGCACGGGCCGAAGGAGCACTTCCACAGCGACAGCATCACCAGGGACGCGGCCAGCGTCTGCACGTTCATCTCGACGTCGACCTCCCGGAATTCGCCGCGCTCGATCCCGCGGCGGATCGCCGTGGCGAGCAGGCCGTGCCACGGTTCGATCACCTCCTCCAGGAAGAAGCGCGCGATCTCGGGGAAGTTGCTGCTCTCGGCCATCATCAGCTTGCTGATGCCGCCTGCGGTCGTGTCGCCGTATTCGCTCCACCAGCGCCGCACGACGTGCTCGAGCAGCGCGTCGCTCGGTCCTTCGTAGCGCCCGATCTGCTCCGCCGTCTCCGCGATCGGCGCGACCACGCTTTCCCGAACGACCGCCTTGAACAGATCTTCCTTGTTCTCGAAGTACAGGTACAGCGTGCCCTTGGAGACGCCCGCGCGGTGGGCGACGTCGTCTAGCCGGGTGCCGGCGTAGCCCTTTTCGACGAACAGCTGCAGCGCGGCGGCCAGCAGTTCGGCGGGACGCGCCTCCTTGCGGCGCTCCCAGCGTGGTTTCTGGGAAGGGGCGGTGGCGGGACTGCTCATCGTCGGGTCCGCGGCCGGCGTCGCCAGGCTCCGGACAAATTAGTAACTGACCGGTCAGTAATATAAGCGCCCGACCCGCTGTGTCAAGCTAAGCCACTCATTTTGTGACAGAAAACACATGTCGAAGCCCATTCCGAACGTCGCGACCATCGCCGGCGTCGACCCCTCGGGCGGCGCCGGCGTGCTGGCCGACGTCAAGGCGATCAGCGCGCTCGGCGCCTACGCCTGCGCCGTCATCGCCGCCCTGACGGCGCAGAACACGCGCGCGGTGACCGGCGTGCTGCCGATCGGCCCGGAGTTCGTCGCGCTGCAGATCGACACCCTGCTGGCCGACGTGCGCATCGACGCGGTCAAGATCGGCATGCTGGGCGAGGCGCCCGTCATCGCCACGGTGGCGGAACGCCTGGCGCACTGGAAAGTCGAGCGCGTGGTGCTCGACCCGGTCATGGTCGCGAAGAGCGGCGACGCGCTGCTCGCGAGCGCGGCGGTCGGTGCCCTGCGCGAGGCGCTCGTGCCGCTGGCCTTGGTCATCACGCCCAACCTGCCCGAGGCCGGCGTGCTGCTCGAGGGCCGCGCTCCCGACAACCTGAAGGAGATGTTCCGCGCCGCCGAGCGCCTGCACGCGCTGATGGGCAGCGGCGAGCGCTGGGTCTGGCTGAAGGGAGGTCACCTCGCGGCCGGTGACGCCACCGACCTGCTGTTCAACGGTGATCGGATGACCGAACTGTCCCAGCCGCGGGTCGACACGAAGAACACGCACGGCACTGGATGCACGTTGTCGGCGGCGCTCGCTGCGTTGTTGCCGCAGCGTCCCGACGTGCCGGCGGCCGCGAAGGCCGCGAAGGCGTACCTGACGGCGGCGTTGCGCCATGCGGACGAACTGAAGGTGGGGCATGGCCACGGGCCCGTGCACCACTTCCATACACTCTGGTCGAATGCTGCGGCCGGTCTGCCCGAGCGGCGCTGAAAGCGCCATTTGACCGCGCAGGGCGTAACCGAAGATAATGCGCGCCCTTGGCGGATTAGCTCAGCTGGTTAGAGCAGAGGAATCATAATCCTTGTGTCCGGGGTTCGAGTCCCTGATCCGCCACCAAACACTCCCATGCGCAGCCTCCTCGCCCTCGTCTTCAGTGCCGCCCTCGCGGCCTGCGGGTCGACCGACTCGCGCCAGGCCGATGGAACGATGCTGGGCACGATGACCACCGGCCAGTTGCCGACGGTCGTCATCGACGGCAAGCCGATGCGCCTGTCGCCCGGGGCCCGCATCGTCGGTCCGAACAACACGTCCGTGACGCCGAACCAGGTCGCTCCCGACAGCCGCGTGCGCTACCGGGTCGACCCGGCCACGGGCCAGGTGACCCAGGTCTGGCTGTTGCCGCCCGGCAAGTAGCGCAGTCTGCAGCGCGGCCCGGCGCGGCCTACAATCGCGCCCTTCGCCACCGGCTCTACACCGAGATCGCGAACCATGAGCGCCCGCAAGCTCTACATCCGCACGTTCGGATGCCAGATGAACGAGTACGACTCGGACAAGATGGCCGACGTGCTCAACGCCTCCGAAGGAGTCGTCGCGACCGACAACCCCGAGGACGCCGACGTCATCCTGTTCAACACCTGCTCCGTGCGCGAGAAAGCGCAGGAGAAGGTCTTCTCGGACCTGGGCCGCATCAAGCACCTGAAGCGGCTGAAGCCGGACCTCGTGATCGGCGTCGGCGGCTGTGTCGCGAGCCAGGAGGGCGCGGCGATCGTCGAACGCGCACCTTACGTCGACGTGGTGTTCGGGCCGCAGACGCTGCACCGCCTGCCGGACCTGATCCGCAAGCGGAAGGCCACCGGGCGGGCGCAGGTCGACATCTCGTTCCCGGAGATCGAGAAGTTCGACCACCTGCCGCCGCCGCGCGTCGAGGGCCCGAGCGCGTTCGTGTCGATCATGGAAGGCTGCAGCAAGTACTGCAGCTTCTGCGTGGTGCCGTACACCCGCGGCGAGGAGATCTCGCGCGGCTTCGACGACGTGCTGACCGAGGTCGCCGACCTCGCCGACCACGGCGTCAAGGAAGTGAACCTGCTGGGCCAGAACGTGAACGCCTACCGCGGCCGCATGGGCGACGGCGAGATCGCCGACTTCGCGCTGCTGCTCGAGTACGTGGCCGAGGTCCCGGGCATCGAGCGCATCCGCTACACGACGTCGCATCCGAAGGAATTCACGCAGAGGCTGATCGACGTCTACGCGCGCGTGCCGAAGCTCGTCGACCACCTGCACCTGCCCGTGCAGGCGGGCAGCGATCGCGTGCTGGCGGCGATGAAGCGCGGCTACACGGTGCTCGAGTACAAGTCGATCGTGCGCCGGCTGCGGCAGGTGCGGCCGGACATCTCGCTGTCGTCGGACTTCATCGTGGGCTTCCCGGGAGAGACCGCCGACGACTTCGAGCGGACCATGGCGCTGGTCGAGGAAGTCGGCTTCGACTCCAGTTTCTCGTTCGTCTACAGCAGGCGCCCGGGAACACCGGCGGCCGACCTCGCCGACGACACGCCGCCGGCGGTGAAGCCCGAGCGGCTCGCCCGGCTGCAGGCCGCCATCAACGCGCATGCCGCGAGGATCAGCGCATCCATGGTCGGGACCGTGCAGCGCATCCTGGTCGAGGGGCCGTCGAAGAAGGATCCGGCCGAGCTGATGGGCCGGACCGAGAACAACCGGATCGTCAATTTCCCGGGCGGCCCGAACCCCGATCGGCTGATCGGCGAGCTGCTGGGGGTCCGGATCACGCAGGCGCTGCCGCACTCCTTGCGCGGCTCTGCCCTGGTGCGCGACGAAACGCAGAAAGTCCCGCACGAGTAGCGCGATGGTGCGACGAATTTTCCTCTGGCCAGAGCGTCCGGACGGTACGATTCGGCCCGTCGAACGAACGGTGTCCCCCGCTGCAGCGGTTCGGGCGCCCGCCTCTTCAGGAGTGACTTCCATGGCGTCTTCCCTGCGCGTGGCTTCTGCCACGCTGATAGCCGCGGCCCTGTCGGCCTGCGCGACCACCGGCGGCGCGCCGGACAAGGCCCCGGGCGCACCCGCGGCCGCGAACGGCACCGCGACCGCGGTATCCGCGATGCCGTCCCCGGGCGCGGCCGCCGGCGGCAACGCGGCCCGTCCCAACGGCGCGGGCGCGCCCCCTGCAGCGGCCACGCCGCCTGGCGCGCCGAAGCCCTTCGCCGAGGTGATCAAGGACGCCACGCGTACCGACGGCCTGTTCCCCTTGTGGCAGAAGGACGACAAGACCTGGATCGAAATTCCCGAGAAGCTGCTCGACCAGCCGTTCTTCCTGTCGGTCAACATGAGCCGCGGGATCGGCGAAAAGATGCTGTTTGGCGGCCTGATGGGCAGCAGCTGGTACGCGGCTGGCGGCGAATACGTCGCGCAGTTCCGCAAGGCCGCAGGCAACGTGCAGCTGATCGCGCGCAACACGACGTTCATCGCGAAGCCAGGCTCGCCGGAGGCGCGCGCCGTCGCCAAGTCGTTTTCCGACAGTCTGCTCGGCTCGGCGCCGGTCGCCAGCCAGCCGCATCCGGAGCGCAAGTCGATCCTGATCGATGCCAGCGCGCTGCTGATGACGGACATCCCGCGTGCATCGAACCTGATCGAGCGGATGTACCGCAACTCCTTCCAGTTCGACGCCAAGAACTCGTTCATCCAGTCGGCGAAGACCGACGCCGAGCGCACGGTGATCGACGTGACCGCGCACTACGCGCAGCCACGCATCCCGGTGCCGCCGCTGACGCCGCCCGGGGGGCAGCCCGCGCCGTTCCATCCGCCACCGGCCATCCTCGAAGACCCGCGCAGCCTGTTCCTCGGCTTCCTGTACACCTTCTCGAAGCTGCCGGAAACGCCGATGGCGCCGCGGCTGGCGGATTCGCGTGTCGGCCATTTCGGCACGCCGAAGGTCGACTTCAGCGACGAATCGAAGTTCAGTCCGGTCCGCTTCTACGTGAACCGCTGGCGCCTTGAAAAGAAGGACGCATCTGCCGCCGTGTCCGCGCCGGTGAAGCCGATCACCTTCTGGCTCAGCAACGAGATTCCCGAGAAGCACCGCGAACCGATCCGCCAGGGCATCCTCGAATGGAACAAGGCGTTCGAGAAGATCGGTTTCAGGGACGCG
>JAOUJD010000183.1 GCA_029883565.1 Burkholderiaceae bacterium | reverse complement strand
GCGACTTCGCGCAGCGCCGGGGCTTCGATCGCGCAGCGCGGCATCGCGTGCGGGCAGCGCGGGTGGAAGTGGCAGCCCGTGGGCGGATCCAGCGGGGACGGGATCTCGCCCTTGATCTGGACGAAGGCCCGGCGCCGGCGATCGATCCGCGGCACCTCGCTGAGCAGGGCCTGCGTATAGGGATGGTTCGGCCCCTCGAACAGGGCCTCGGTGGCGGCGATCTCCACGACGCGTCCGAGGTACATCACGACGACGCGATTCGACAGGTGGCGGACGACGCCGAGATCGTGGCTGATGAACAGGTAGGTCAACCGGAACTCGTCACGCAGGTCCATGAACAGGTTCAGGACCTGCGCCTGGATCGACACATCGAGTGCGGCGACCGCTTCGTCGCACACCAGGAACTCGGGCTGCACCGCAAGCGCGCGGGCGATGCCGATGCGTGCCCGCTGCCCTCCCGAAAACTGGTGTGGGTAGCGGCGGACGTAGGCGGGATCGAGGCCCACGCGCGCGAGCAGCTGCGCGACGTAGTCCTCCACGCCGCGTGCGTCGACCAGTCCATGGACGCGCGGCGCCTCGCCGACGATCTCCGCCACCCGCATGCGCGGGTTGAGGGATGCGAACGGGTCCTGGAAGATCATCTGGATCGGTCGGCGTGCTCCGTTGGCATGGCTGACTGGCTCGCCGCGGTAGCGCACTGTCCCGTCGGTCGGCCGGTACAAGCCGCAGGCAATCCGCCCGAGGGTCGACTTCCCGCAGCCCGATTCCCCGACGAGCCCGACGACCTCGCGTTCTTCGACCTCGAAGCTGACCCGATCGACGGCGTGCACCGTCTGCTCGCCGACGTTCGCTCCGAGGCGACGCGCGAGCCTCTCGACCGCGTCGAGACGCCGCGAGAAGCGCTTCGAGACCGTGTCGAACTCGAGGAGCGCCGTCATGCCGCCTCGCGCGCGACAGGGGCCAGCGGGTGATGGCAGCGCAACGCGCGGCCGTCCACGGTCGTCATTTCCGGCATCGCACTGCACTCCGGCGTCGCGCGCGGGCAGCGCTCGCGGAACGCACAACCGGCGCCGAGCCGCAGCAGCGAGGGCGTGGAACCGCTGATCTGCTTCAGCCGCTGCCCCGGAGCCGTGGCGGCCGGCACCGAGTCGAGCAGGCCGCGGGTGTACGGATGGCATGGCGATTCGAGCACATCGGCGGCCGCGCCGACCTCGACGATGCGCCCGGCGTACATGACTGCGATGCGGTCGGCGAGGCCGGCGACCACCGCGAGGTCGTGGGTGATCCAGATCAGCGCCGTGCCCGAATCGCGCGTCAGCTTCTGCATCTCGTACAGGATCTGTCCCTGCACGGTGACGTCGAGGGCGGTCGTTGGCTCGTCGGCAATGATCAGTTCCGGGCTGTGAAGCAGCGCGATGGCGATCGCCACGCGCTGGCGCATCCCGCCCGAGAACTGGTGCGGGTACTGGTGCAGCCGCTCGGCCGCGGACGCGATGCCGACGCGGGTCAGGGCGTCGATCGAACGCGCGCGCGCGGCCTCGCGCGAGGTGCGCTCGTGCGCGAGCACTGTTTCGACCATCTGGGTTTCGATCGACAGGACCGGGTTCAGCGTCATCATCGGGTCCTGGAAGATCATGGCGATCCGGCGGCCGCGCAGCGCGCGCATGCGCTCGGGTGCCGCGCCCACCAGTTCCTCGCCGTTGAAGGCGATGCTGCCCCCGGCAATGCGGCCCGGTGGATCGATCAGCCCGATGATCGAGAATCCCGTGACGGACTTGCCCGATCCGGATTCGCCGACCAGTCCGAGCACTTCGCCGCGTGCCAGGTCGATCGACACGTCGGCCACGGCGGGCAGCACGCCGTCGCGCGTCGCGAATTCGGTGCGCAGGTTGCGCACGGCCAGCAGCGGGGCGCTCACCGGGCCAGCCTCGGATTCAGGACATCGCGCAGCTGGTCGCCAACCAGGTTGATGGCCAGGATCGTCAGCAGCAGGGCGATGCCCGGGTACACGCTGATCCAGTACTTGCCCGACATCAGGTACTCGTAGCCGTTCGAGATCAGCAGGCCGAGCGACGGCTCGGTCGGCGGCAGTCCCAGCCCGAGGAAGGACAGCGTGGCCTCGAGCGCGATCGCGTGCGCCACCTGCACCGTTCCGACCACGATCAGCGGCGGCAGCGCGTTGGGCAGCAGGTGGCGCAGCACGATGCGGGCGCCCGAGAGCCCGAGGGAACGCGCGGCCTCGATGTACTCCTTGTGGCGTTCGACGAGCGCGGCCGAGCGCGCGGTGCGCGCGTAGTACGCCCACTGCACGGTGACGAGCGCGATGATGATCTTGTCGATCCCCTTGCCGAGCACCGCGAGCAGGATCAGCGCCACCAGGATCGCGGGAAAGCCGAGCTGGATGTCGACGATGCGCATCACGACCTGCTCGAAGCGGCCGCCAAGATAGGCGGCCAGCACGCCGAGAACGGATCCGATCGACAGCGCGATCGCGCCGGACAGCACACCGACCTCGAGCGACACCCGCATCCCGTAGATGATCGCCGACAGCATGTCGCGGCCCTGGCCGTCGGTGCCGAGCCAGTAGGTGAGTCCGTCCATGCTCTGCGCGCCGGGCGGCTGGCGTGCATCGAGCAGGTCGAGCTTCGTCAGGTCGTACGGATCCTGCGGCGCGATCCAGGGCGCAAGGAGCGCGGTCAGCACGATCACGACCAGCAGCACCAGCCCCGCCATTGCGAGCCGGCTCTCCGCAAACTGGCTTGCGAACCGTCCCCACGGTGTCTGCACGCCGTCAGCCGGGGATGGCGGGGTCGGCAGGACGCTCATGACCTGACGTCCGCCAGGCGAACGCGCGGATCGAGGATCGAATACAGCAGGTCGACCACGAGGTTGATCAGGATGAACATGAAGACGACCACCAGCAGGTAGGCGACGACCACGGGCCGGTCGAGCTGGAAGATCGAGTCGATGACCAGCTTGCCCATCCCGGGCCAGGCGAAGATGGTCTCGGTGACGACGGCGAACGCGATCACGGAACCGAGCTCGAGTCCGATCACCGTCACCAGGGGAATCATGATGTTCTTCAGCAGGTGCACGCCGATCACGCGGCGGTTGCTCAGTCCCTTGGCGCGCGCGAACTTGATGTAGTCGAGCAGGCTCTGCTCGCGTACCTGGGCACGCGTCAGCCGGATGATCAGCGACAGCTTGAACAGCGCGAGGTTGATCGCCGGCAGCAGGGCGTACTTCAGCCCCTCGACGTTGAGGATCGAAAGCTGCAGGCCGAGCACCTCGGTCGTCGGACCGCGTCCGGTCGACGGCAGCCAGCCCAGCTGTACCGCGAAGACGATGATCAGGATCAGCCCGACCCAGAAGGTCGGGAGCGAGAAGCCGAGGATCGACCCGGCCATGATCGCCTTCGACACCGGGCTCCCCGGCCGCAGCCCCGCGTACAGGCCGAGAGGAATCCCGATCGTGACCGCGATCAGCATCGCGAGGAAGGCGAGCTCCAGCGTCGCCGGCATGCGCTCGAAGATCACCTGCAGGGCCGGGCGGGCGTAGACGAAGGAGTTGCCGAGGTTGCCGGTGAGCGCGCCCTTGACGAAGGTGAGGTACTGCTCGTGAATCGGCTTGTCCAGGCCCAGGGCCGCGGCCGCGCGCTCCTTCTCGATCTGGTCCGCGGAGGGATTGACCAGGATCTCGACCGGGTCGCCGACCAGGTACAACCCGCCGAACACGAGCAGCGAGGTGATCGCGAGCACGAGCGCGGTCTGCGACAGGCGGCGAAGGACGTAGACGAACATCGGGTGCGGTCGGCGGGCGGGCAAAGAAAAGGGCGCCGGCGGCGCCCTTTCTGGCTTTCCAGCGGCCGGATTGTCGCCCTACTTGGCCGGGCGTGTCTCGTACGCGAAGGTGTACTGGTCGGCGCGCGCCTTGTAACTCAGGCCCTTGCGGGTGGCCCAGGTGCTGACCTCGTAGTGCAGGGGCACCAGGCCCGTCAGTTCGCCGACGGCCTTCTCGGAGGCGCGCGCCAGCATGACGCCCCTCTTCGTGTCGTCGATCGTGGTCAGCGCCTGGGTCAGCAACGCGTCGACGCCGGGGTCGGAAAAGCGCCCGCGGTTGGCGGTGCCCAGCCCCGCCTTCTGGTCGTACGTCGCCAGCAGCGAACGCAGCGGCGAAGAGGTTTCGCCGGTCTCGGCGCCCCACCCGGCCAGCAGGAAGCTGAATTCCAGCTTCGAGCCGCGCGAGAAGAACACGTTCGACGGCATCGTTTCCACCTTGGTCGGGATGCCGTTGCGCGACATGTACTGGGCAACGGCCTGCGCCACCGCGGCGTCATTGATGTAACGGTTGTTGGGCGCGTGCAGCGTCAGCCCGAAGCCGTTCGGGTATCCCGCCTCGGCGAGCAGCTTCTTCGCACCCTCCGGGTCGTACTTCTCGGGCTTGAGCGTCTTGCTCGTGCCGAAGAACTGGTCGGGCAGCAGCTGGCCGGCCGCCGCCGCCTGGCCTTCCATGATGCGCGACACGATCGCATCGCGGTCGATCATCTTCGAGATCGCCTTGCGCACTTTGGCGTCCCGCAGAGGATTGGCCTCCATCGGCTTGCCGTCCGTGGTGGTGACGAAGGGAGAATTCTTCTCGCGGCCGGAGTCCATGTGCAGATAGATGACCCGGTTCGACACAGCGGACGACAGCACGACACGGCTGTCCTTGGACAGCTGGGCGATGTCGGCAGTCGGCACCCCTTCGATCATCTGGACGTCGCCGGCGAGGAGCGCCGCGACTCGTGCGGGCGCGCTCGGGATCATCTTGAAGCGCACGTTGTCCCACGCCGGCTTCTGGCCGTGGTAGGCGTCGTTGCGCTTCAGCACGACCCGGTCGCCGGCGACGTATTCGACGAAGCGGTACGACCCGGTGCCGATCATCGCCTTGCCCGAGTTGAAGTCCTCGGTCTTCGCGGTTTCGGCGACCGCTTTCGGCAGGATCATGATGGCGACCATGTCGTTCGGCAGCAGCGGGTGCGGCTTGTCGGTCTTCAGGCGGAGCGTCAGCGGGTCGACGGCCTTGGCTTCCACGATCGGCCGCACGAAGAACGCGAACGAGGCCGGGCTGTTCGGGACGTTGGGCACCCGCTTGAACGTTGCGATGACGTCGTCGGCCGTGAGGTTCTGGCCGTTGTGGAACTTCACGCCCTTGCGCAGCTTGATCTCCCATTCGAGGTCGCCGATGGCTTTCCACGACTCCGCCAGGCCCGGCATGATCCGCTGGTTCTCGTCCTGCTTGATCAGCGTCTCGAACACGTGCCGCGCCATGCTGTTGTTCGGAGTCAGGTTGTGAAAGTGGGGATCCAGGGTCGTGACCGGCGTCGACAGGCCGATCACGAGGTCGGCGGCCCGGGCCGAAAACCCGACCAGCAATGACAGGACGATCGCGCCGAAGGCGCGGAGCAGAGTGCGCAGCATGGGTTCCTCCCGGCCGTGAGGCAGCTAGCTTAACGGGTCGCCACCCGGTTCCGGCCGCCGGCCCGTGACCAGCGGGCCGGTCCGGTGGCGCGCCCGCGGAGCCGGAAACTCGCCGCGGCAGCGCGGGCGCGTGAAGATGGGTGGGGCCTAGCCCACCGCGGTCCCGAACAGCGCGCCGACGCCTGCCGTGAGGGCCATCGCCAGCGCTCCCCAGAAGGTGACGCGCCAGGCGCCAGTAACGGCCGATGCGCCACCGGTACGGGCAGCGACCGCCCCCAGCGCGGCCAGGAACACCAGCGAGCTGGCCGCGACCGCGAACGTCAACGCCCCCAGCGGCACGATCAGTGCAACCAGCAGCGGCAGGGCCGCGCCTGCGGTGAAGCTGGCTGCGGAGGCCAAAGCGGCCTGTACCGGTCGTGCGCTCAACGTCTCGGAAATGCCGAGTTCGTCGCGCGCGTGCGCGCCTAGCGCATCGTGCGCCATCAGCTGCGTCGCGACCTGGCCGGCCAGTTCCTGGTCGAGCCCGCGCTGCACATAGATCCCGGCGAGCTCGCGATGCTCCGCTTCGGCGTCGGTGGCGAGTTCGGTGCGCTCG
>JAOUJD010000182.1 GCA_029883565.1 Burkholderiaceae bacterium | reverse complement strand
CAGCGGTTCCCGCGCCTTCTCGTCGAAGACCAGCAGCTCGCCCCAGGGCGTCTCCACCATGTACTCGATCCGGCTGCCGAGGTAGGCGGCGCGCCTGCAGACGCCCGGCACGCTGCCCGGCCCGGGCGCCTGCAGGCGCAACCGGTTCGGCCGTACCGCGAGCGTGACGGGACCTGGCGCGACTCCGTCCGCGCGCACGGGCATGCCGGCGCCGCCCGCGGTGAACGCCGGGCCGTCCGCGCCCACGCTGAGCTCGCCGTCGACGAGGTTGGCATCGCCGATGAAATCCGCCAGAAACCGGGTGGCGGGCGTCTCGTAGAGCTCGTGCGGCGTCCCCTTCTGCGCGATGCGCCCGCTGTCCATCACGATGATGTGGTCGGAGACGGCGAGCGCCTCCTCCTGGTCGTGCGTCACGTAGAGGACCGTGAGCGAGAGCAACTGCTGCAGGTCGCGGATCTCCTGCCGCACGCGCCGGCGCAGCTTGGCGTCGAGGTTCGACAGCGGCTCGTCGAACAGCAGGACGGCCGGCTCGAGCACGAGCGAGCGCGCCACCGCGACGCGCTGCTGCTGGCCGCCGGAAAGCTCCGACGGCAGGCGATCCTCGAACCCGGCCAGTCCGAGCATGTCGAGCTTCGCGTGCGCGAGCTCGCGCGCCTTCGCCTTGTCGGAGGAGGTCGACAGCGGTCCGTAGCAGACGTTCTGCAGCACCGTCATGTGCGGAAACAGCGCGTACGACTGGAACACCATGCTCACGTCGCGCTCGTTGGCGGCGCGCAGCGTGACGTCGGTGCCGCCGATCGCGATGCGGCCGCTCGTCACCGGCTCGAGGCCCGCGACCATCCGCAGCGTGGTCGTCTTGCCGCAGCCGGAGGGCCCCAGCAGCGTGACCAGCTCGCCCGGCGACACGGTGAACGATACTTCGTCGACCACGGTCACGTCGCCATAGCGCTTCGACACCCGATCGAAGACGACCCCGCCCGTCTTGTTGTCCATGTCAGTTTCCCGTTACCAGCACGTTGGCCTCGCGGCGGCCGAGGCGCGCTTCGCCGACCGTCTTCTGCACCAGCAGGAGCACGCTCAGCATGAAGACGATCAGCACCGTCGAATATGCGATCGCCAGCGGGTACTCGCCCGCCTCGACGCGGCCGATGATGTAGACCGTGGCGAGGTTGTACTTCGCGGTCGCGAGAAAGATCACGGCGCTGACGGCTGTCATGGCGTGCGTGAAGCTGAAGATGAGCGTGGCGAGGATCGCCGGCCGCAGCAGCGGCACGATGATTTCCCGCAGCGTGCGCGACGTGGAGGCGCGCAGCGTGGCGGAGGCCTCGTCCAGCGTCTTGTCGATCTGCGCCAGCGCCGCGACCCCCGCGCGCACGCCGACCGGCATGTTGCGGAAGACGAAGCACAGGACCAGGATCAGCATGCCACCGGCCAGCTCCAGCGGCGCGACGTTGAACGCGACGATGTAGGACACGCCGATCACGGTGCCGGGAATCGCGAAACTGACCATCGTCAGGAACTCGAACGACCGCCGGCCGACGAAGCGATGGCGCGTGATCACGTAGGCCGCGAGCAGTCCGACAATGGCCGTGAGCGGCGCGGCGACTGCGGCGACCTCGATCGTGGTGAAGAAACTGTCCCACGCCGAGCCGGCGAAGAAGAGCCCGCGCGGACCCCACTCGACGCCGAAGCCCGCGGCGAAATGCGCGAGCGAAACCGACATGTCGCCGCGCCCGATGTCCTTCACGAACCCGCCGATGAAGATCACCATGTAGCAGACGACGGTGAATGTGATCCATGCCGCGGCGATGCCGAAGCAGCCGAACCACAGCCCGCGCGGCAGTTGCGCCGGAATGCCGCCGTCGCCCTTGCCGCTGACCGTCACGTAGGACAGTTTGCCCAGCCAGCGCTGCTGCAGCCAGAACGCGACGACCGTGAAGCCGAGCAGCACCGACGCCAGCACGGCGGCACGCCCCGGGTCATGCTGCGCGCCGGCGACGGCGAAAAAGATCTTGGTCGACAACACCTCGTAGTTCCCGGCAAGCACGATCGGATTCCCGAAGTCGGCGAGGCTTTCGACGAATCCCAGCAGGAAGGCGTTGGCAAGCGCGGGCCGCAGCAGCGGCCAGGTCACCGTGCGGAATACGCGACCGCGCGAGGCGCGCAGCGTCTGCGCCGCCTCCTCGAGCGCCGGACTCACGGCGGCGAGGGCGCCGTGCAGGATCATGAATGCGATCGGCGAGAACGCCAGCAGCTGCGCCAGCGTCACGCCCGGCAGGCCGTAGATCCAGCGCGATCGGGGAAGGCCGAACGCGGCTTCGAGCCAACCGGTGATGAGGCCCGTGCGGCCGAACAGCACGACGAGCGCCAGCGCGATCACGAACGGCGGCGTGACGATCGGTACGATCGACATCACCTTGAGCAGCCCCGCATAGCGCTGCCCGCCGCGCTGCACGACCAGCGCGAGCACCAGGCCGAGCAGCGTCGACAACACGCCGACGATCGTCGCGAGCAACGCCGAGTTGACCGCGACACCGCAGCGCGTGCCGCCGCGCAGACAGTCGACGGACCAGATGTCGGCCGCGAAGAGCCGCTCGGCAGCGAGCGCGGGCGCGAAATTTCCCTTTGCGTCCAGGACGGCCGCCAACAGCGATTTGCCGACCGGAAAGAAGATGAACAGCAGCAGCAGCGCGGCGATGACGACGACGATGGTGGCGACCGCGGGATCACCGCCGAACAGGCCCCGCCGGGCGATCGCCCGCGCCAGGCAGATGGTCAGCGCGCCGAGCGCCAGCGCCGCGCCGATGCCGAACGCGGCGCCGCCGCTGCCGGCGGCAAACCCGGAGCCGAAGCCCCACACCAGCGCCAGTGCCGCGGACGCTGCCGTCCACGCGTCGCGACCCCAGGCAGCGAACACCAGCACCGCCACGGACGCCAGCACGACCGGCCACAGCAGCGCCTCACCGGAGACTGCCCGCAGCAGCGCCGACGCCCCGCCCGTGGCAGCCCACGGCACCAGGGCAAGCGCGACGAGCGCGACCGCGGCGACGACGACCGTCGCGCGATCCCGTGCCATCGGCACGAAGACGGCCCGCGCGAGCGCGGGCGCGGACGGCGCCACCTAATTCGCCCGGCGGCCTACTTCGGCAGCGTCGAGATGTCCTTGTCCCACTTCGTCAGCAGGCGCTTGCGCTCGGCGGACGAACCGTATTTCACGAAGTCGTAATTGATCAGCTTGATCTCGGCGAGCTTCGGCGCCTGCGGCGGCGCGCTCGCGTTCTTGTTGGACGGCACCTGGTACGACACTTTCGCCTGCGCCCCGATGCTCTGCGCCTCCGACGTCAGCGCCCAGTCGTACCACTTCTTGGCGTTGTCCATGTTCTTCGCGCCCTTGATGATGCTCATGCTGCCGATCTCGTAGCCGGTGCCTTCGCACGGCGAGACGATCTTGACGGGGGCGCCGCCGACCGCCTGCACCACCGCGTCGTGCTGGAACGTGATGCCCACGAGGCTCTCGCCGGTGGCCGCCGCGCGCGCGGGCGCCGCGCCCGATTTCGTGTACTGGTTGATGTTCTTGTGCAGCGCCGCGAGGTATTCGAAAGCCTTGTCCTCGCCCATCAGCTGCACCATCGTCGCCAGCATCGTGTACGAGGTGCCCGACGAATTCGGGTTCGCCACCTGGACCTCGTCCTTGAAGGCCGGCTTGATGAGATCGGACCAGCACTTCGGCTCGGGAATGTTCTTCTTCTTCAACTGCTCGGTGTTGTAGCTGTAGCCGAGCGCGCCGGCATAGATGCCCACCGTCCTGAATTGCGATGCCTCGGCCTGGCGCACGGCCCAGTCCTGCAGTTCCGCGAGCTTCGGCGACTTGTACGGCTCGGTAAGTCCCTCCTCGGCCGCCTGCAGGTGCGGGTCGCCGGTGCCGCCCCACCAGATGTCGCCGCGCGGATTGGCCGCCTCGGCCTTGATCTGCGCGTAGAACTCACCCGAGCTCTTGCGCGTCATCAGCACCTTGATCCCCGTTGCCTTCTCGAACGCCGCGACCATCGGCCGGCACCATTCCTCCTGCACCGTGCAATAGAGGACCAGTTCGCCCTGCGCCGACGCGGTCAGCGGTGCCGCGAGCCCCAGTGTGGCGACGATGCCGAGCAGCCATTTCCGTGCATTCATGGGTATGTCCTCCAGTCAGCTTGTGATGGGAATGCCGATCAAGTCGGCTAGCTTAGCGCAAAGCGCGCCGTTGGTCGCGATCAGGGGGTTTCCGGCCGACAGCCCCTCGCCCGCGAAAAAATCGTTGGTATGTCCCCCCGCCTCCTGCACCAGCAGGATCCCCGCGGCGCAGTCCCAGGCATTGATGTGCAGCTCGCAGTAGGCCTCGCTGCGCCCGGCGGCGACGTCGGCGAGCCCGAGCGCGCCGGAGCCGACCCTGCGGATCGCGCAGCCGGCGTCCATCACCCGCGCCACCAGCGCGAGGTAGGCGGCCGTGCTGCGCCGCGTGGACCAGCCGCACTCGACGGTGGCCGCTCCCAGGTCGCCGCAGGTGCTGACCGCGAGGCGCCTGCCGTCCAGCCAGGCACCCTCGCCGCGCGCAGCGGAGTAGAGCCAGTCGTGACTGGGGTCGTGCAGCGCAGCGACCATCGGCACGCCGTGCTCGAGATAGCCGATCGACACGCAGTAGTGCGGAATGCCACGCGCGTAGTTCGCGGTGCCGTCGATGGGGTCGATCAGCCAGACGCGGGCGCCGCCCTGCCCTCCTTCCTCCTCGCCGATGATCGCATCTTCGGGATAATGCGCGACGATCGCCCGGCGGATGAACCGCTCGACCTCGCCGTCCATCGCCGTGAGCACGTCGTGCCGGCCCTTCATCGACGTCGCGGACTCGCCGAAGGCGGAATGCGCGAGCCGACCGGCGTCGCGGGCGAGCTTGCGGCTGAATTCGAGTCGGTCCATGGCCGCGCAGGTTAGCATCTTTCGGTCGGGGCCCGGTCAACCCGGCGGGAGCCCGACCGAGGGCCGGGACGGATTGCCGGCGGCAGATTGCGGCAATCTGCCACATTTCCCATTCAGCAGGCATGGGCATAAACTGACGTTGCCTCGCCGCCCCGCCGGGGTGGTGTCGGCAGCTCGCGATTCCGCCATGGCATCCACCGGGTCACATCCCGTCTCCGACGACACAACCGGCGTCGCGCCGAACGTCGTTCCGATCGGCGAATCGCGCGCGCACTGCGCGTATTGCGGGATGCGCGAGCTCTGCCTGCCCGCCGGGTTCGCCACGACGGAAATCGAAGATCTGCACAGGATTCTCGGCAAGCGGGTCAAGCTGCGCCGCGGCGAGGCCCTGTACCGCGCCGGCGCGCCGTTCACGGCGCTCTACGCCGTGCGCATCGGCTCGCTCAAGACCGTCACGCTCTCCGACGATGGCCGCGAACAGGTCACGGGCTATCGCATGCCGGGGGATCTCGTCGGACTGGACGGCATGGGCACGCGCCGGCACGAGTCCGCGGCGAGCGCGCTGGAAGATTCCGAGTGCTGCGTCATTCCGGTCGAGCACCTCGAGACCATGGAGCGCCTGCTGCCGGCGCTGCAGCACGGCCTGCACCGGATCCTCGGACAGGAGATCAGCGCCGACCACGGCATGATGCTCCTGCTCGGGAGCATGCACGCGGAAGAGCGGCTCGCGGCATTCCTGCTCGACCTTTCCGCACGCTACAGGGCGCGTGGGTACTCGGCGCGGGAATTCGTGTTGCGGATGACGCGCGAGGAAATCGGCAGCTATCTCGGCCTCAAGCTGGAAACGGTGAGTCGCCTGCTCTCGAAGTTCCACGAGGGAGGCCTGGTGCAGGTGCAGGGTCGCCGGATCAAGATCATCGACATGCCGCGTTTGCGGCAGCTCGTCAACCGGCGAACATAGCGCTCGCGCCCGTCCTGCGGCGCCGCGGCGCGGTGCGCGTGCGCAGCGCGGTTGAGGACGCACCGCGCCCCGTTTGACCTACGTCAACGGCCGTCGCGACGACCGGTGCAGTATAGGCATCGTGGCCCAGGGCAAGGCTCAAAGCGCTG
>JAOUJD010000181.1 GCA_029883565.1 Burkholderiaceae bacterium | reverse complement strand
CAGGCCGTAGTCCGTATCGTTCATCAGCCGCACGGCCTCGTCGTCGCCGGCGACCCTCTGGATGCCGATGATCGGGCCGAAGCTTTCCTCGCGCATCAGTTCCATCGAGTGGTTGACGTTGCTGAACACGGTGGGCTGGAACCAGTTGCCAGGGTCCGGCAGGCGGGCGCCGCCGACCAGCAGGGTGGCGCCCTTCGCCTTCGCATCCGTGACCTGCCGCTCGAGCACGTCGAGTTGCGGCGCGCGCGTCAGCGGGCCGATGTACGTGTCCTCGCTCGTGGGGTCTCCGGTCCTGAACGCCCGGACTTCACGCACGAACGCGTCGACGAACGCATCGTGGATGTTCTCGTTCACGTAGATGCGTTCGACCGAGCAGCAGCTCTGGCCGGCGTTGTACATCGCGCCGTCGGCGAGCGATGCGGCCGCCGCGGCGACGTCGACGTCCTCGCACACGTAGGTCGGGTCCTTGCCGCCGAGCTCGAGCTGCAGTTTCGTCATCCGTGGTCCGACCGCCTGCGCGATCTTCGTCCCGGTGGCGTACGAACCGGTGAAGAACACGCCGTCGACCGGCTGCGCCAGCACGGCCGCCCCGACCGCGCCGGCGCCGATCGCGACCGCGAACACGTCCTGCGGGATGCCTGAGACATGCAGCAGCTGGGCGATCTCGAGCCCGGTCAGCGTGGCGAACTCCGATGGCTTGTACAGGACGGCGTTGCCGGCCAGCAGCGCCGGCACGAACACGTTGGCGCCGACGAAGTACGGATAGTTCCAGGCGGAGATGTTGGCGACCACGCCGAGCGGCTCGTGCGTGATCACCTCGCGTATTCCGCCTTCGTCGTGCACCTGGCGGGGCGCGAGCGTCGCCTCGGCCGCGGCGAGGAAGAAGTCGATGCGTCCCAGCAGGCCGTTCAGCTCGTTGCGCGACTGCCTGATCGGCTTGCCGACTTCCGACGTCAGGATTGCCGCCAGGCGTTCGCTGTCGCGCACGATCTCGTCGCGAAAGCGGCGGATCGCCGTGAGCCGGGTTGCGAGCGGCACGGCAGCCCAGCCCGGCTGCTCGGCGCGCGCCGCGCGGTGCTTTGCAGCCACCGAGTCCGCGCTGTCCTGAGGCAGTTCGGCGATGACGCGGCCATTCGCGGGGTTGAGGATCTTCAGCATGGGTTGAGGTGAAACTCGGGGTCAGACCCCGATTTTCGCGCTTTCGGTATTCGAGGTTCGGGTGGCCTGCAGGAATTCGGCGAGCAGGGGATCGCCGGACAGCACATCGCTGCGTGTCCAGTCGTGGAATTCGGGGTGCCACTGGACAGCCGCGACATAGGAGGGACCGATCCAGCGAAAGGCCTCCACGATGCCATCGTCAGACGACAGGGCCTCGACGACGAAGCCGTGCGCGAGGTCCTTCACGCCCTGGTGGTGCACGCTGTTCACGATCGCGCGCGTCACGCCGGGGTAGAGGTTGGCGAGCGCGGTGCCGGCGACGAGGTCCACCGGGTGGAAGTGCTGGTCGTAGAGGTCCGCGATGCGGTGGGCCTGGGTTCCCGGTTTCTGCGTGGCGATGTCCTGGTACAAGGTCCCGCCGAACGCGACGTTGAGCACCTGCATGCCGCGGCACACGCCAAGCACGGGCTTGCGGGCGTCGATGAATGCGCGCAGAAGCGCGATTTCGTACGCGTCGCGAATGCGGTCGCCGCTCCACTCGGGCTTCAAGGGCTCCTCGCCGTAGCTGCCCGGCCACATGTCGGAGCCGCCTTCCAGCACCAGGCCGTCCAGCATGTCCGCATAGTCCGCCAGCGTGACGTCACCGCGCCTGGTCGTGCCTTCGGGGGACGGGATCACGACCGCGAGGGCGCCGGCGGACTGCACCCAGTGCACGATCGATTGTTCGACGTACTGCAGCGTCTTGCCGGTGAAGATCGGCCGTTTCGGGTCGGCGTGGAAGAAGCACGCCGAAATGCCGATGCGCGGGCGGTTGCTCATCCTGCCTTCAGAGTGCCTGTTCGAAGAACCGCGCGAAGTCCGCACGCGTGCAGGGCCGGGGATTGGTCTGGTGGCAGATGTCCTTCTCCGCGATGTCGACCATCGGGGCGATCTGCTCCTTCTTCACGCCGACGGCCGACAGGGACGGCGCGATGCCGATCCCGCGCTTGAGGTCGGTCAGCCAGCGGATGAAGTCCGCCGGGCCCTTGGCTCCCACCACGTGGGCCAGCTCGGCGAACTTGCCCTCGGCAGCGTCTAGGTTGAATCGCATGACGGGTTCCAGCATCAGCGCGTTGGCCAGGCCGTGATGCAGGTCGCAAATGGCGCCCAGGGCGTGCGCGCAGGAGTGCACCGCGCCGAGGTCCTTCTGGAAAGCGATCGCACCCATCATCGACGACATCATCATGTCGGCGCGCGCCGGCAGGTCGCGTCCGTTGCGGACAGCCGCGGCCAGCGCGCGGGCGCCGATGCGCACGCCCTCGAGCGCGATGCCGTCGCACAGCGGGTGATAGGCCGGCGACAGGAAGGACTCGATGTTGTGCGTCAGCGCGTCCATGCCGGTGGCGGCGGTGACGGCAGGCGGCAGGTCGAAGGTCAGCTCGGGGTCGGCGAACACCACCCTGGCGAGCAGTTTCGGCGAGAACACGACCCGCTTCACGTGAGTGGTGTCATCGCTGACGACGCTCGATCGGCCGACCTCGGACCCGGTCCCGCTCGTCGTCGGAACGGCCACGAGATACGGCAGCTCGTTGACGACCGGCCTGACCTTCGGGTGGTCCCACACGTACTCCATTACGTCGCCGTCATGCACGGCCATCAGCGCGACGACCTTGGCGACGTCGAGCGCCGCGCCGCCGCCGAAACCGATCACGCAATCGGCGCGGTGCGCCTTGTAGGCGTCGCGCCCGGCCATCACCTGCGCCGCAGTCGGGTTGCCCTGGACGCCGTGATAGATGCCGACGTCGAGCCCGGTGTCGAGGTGGGACAGGAAGTGCCGCGTCACCGGCAGTGCCGCGAGGGCCTTGTCGGTGACGACGAGCGGACGGCGCAGCTTGCGGTCGCGCAGGTGCACGCCGGCCATCTTGCTGGCGCCCGGGCCGAAGTGGACGGTCGTCGGAAAGGAGAAGTGCGAAATCGTCATGGTGTTTCCATAGCAGTCAGCGAATCCGGACCCAGCGCAGTTCTAGCACGTCGTTCGGCCACTGCACGACGTCGATGTTCGGGCGCATCACCCACGTCAGGCGCCGCCGGTACAGGGGCACCAGCGGCAGGTCATCGTTCATGGTTCGCAGCGCCGCTGCGATCAGTCCGCGTCGCCGCTCGAGGTCGAGTTCGGAGCGGATCGCGTCGATCGTGGTGTCCAGCTTCGGGTTCGAGTAGCGGCCGCCGTTGAACTGCCCGCTGCCCCGGCCGTCCCAGGTGCGCACGATGCCATTCAGCGTCGACCAGATGTCGATCGCCGGCGACCAGCCGAATTCGAAGAAGCTGGCGGTCGCCTGGGTCAGCTTGGGGAAGAACAGCGCGCTGGGCGATGGCTGGAAGGTCACGCGGATCCCGACCTGGGTGAGCATCGCGGCCATCGCCTGGCACACGGCAGCACGGTAGGTGATGTTGACGCAATCGAGCGTCACGGAGAATCCATCGGGGTACCCGGCCTCCTTCAGCAGCGCGCGCGCCCTCGCCGGATCGTGGGCCAGCCGCTTCTCCAGCGCCGGCACATGGCCGTCGACCAGCGGGGAAACGAATGAACCCGTCGGGACGGCCTGGCCGCGCAGCACCTTGGCGATGATGGTGTCGATATCGATCGCGTGCGCGATCGCTCGACGCACCCTTACGTCCCGGAACGGGTTGCCCTTGACGCCGGAGGCGGGCAGTTCTTCGTGCGCCTGGTCGAATCCCAGGTACTGCGTTCCGAGATCGGTCGTCTCGCGGACCTTCAGGGCCGGGTCGCGCTTCAGGCGCGCGGCGTCCTGGAAGGGCGCATCGATCACGAAGTCGACTTCGCCCGACGCGAGCGCGGCGAGCCGGGTCGCATCCTGCTGGATCACGGTGTAGACCGCTTCCGTCACGTTTCCGAGCTGCGCGGCCTGGGCCACGTCGCTGCGGCCCCACCAGTTCGGATTCGCCGCCAGCACCAGCCGGCGGTCCTGCTCGTAGCCCTTCAGCATGAAGGGCCCGGTTCCGTTGGCGTTGCGCACCGCGTGCGTTTCCTGCTTGCCGTTGTAGTCCGCCGGCAGCAGCACCCCGTGCTTCGCGGCCCAGGCACGGCTCATGATCGCGACGAGGTAGAGCTTTTCGGGCAGGGCAGCGTCGGGCGCCTCCAGCAGCACGTCGACCGTCAGGGCGTCGACCTTGCGCGCGCCGGCCACGCCGCGCAGCTGGCTCGAACGCTGCGAGGTCTTCGCCAGCGCGCGCTCGAGCGAGAACACGACGTCGTCCGCAGTGAAGGGCGCACCGTCATGGAACGACACGCCGGGCCGGAGCGTGAAGCGCCACGTCTTCGGAGCGATCATCTTCCAGGACGTGGCCAGGGCCGGTTCGATCCTGTAGTCCCGGTCGCGATTGACGAGGCTCTCGTAGATCTGCGTCACCACGCGCGTCTGGTAGAGCAGCGCGACCGAATGAGGGTCGAGCGAATTCGGATCGAACGCGCTCGCGAGCCGCAGCGTCCGTGCCTCCGTCGCCGCGACGAAAAGCACGCAGAGCAAGGCGGCGGTCAGGCTGCGGAGAAGCGTCGCGGCGTGGAGCGCGGCCTGCTTCCCGAGGGTCCGGAACACGTGTGCGTCAAAGTCGGGCACCTGGGAATCCCACGCCGCCAAGGAAGGTTGGACACGAGGCCAGACGGTCCGGCGCCGTGCGGGCGGAGGCCCGGCTGGGCTGCGCTCCCGCCGGGGGCGGAACGGCTGTTCGGGCGCAGATCATAGTCGCCCCGGACCTTGACGCCGACCGGCAGCGGGCCGCGGTTATACGGCGAAAGCCGAAAGATGTCCGTGCGGCCCGCGAGGCGTTGGCTGACGGGGCTGGTCGTGGTGCTTGCTGCTGGCGGGGCGGGCGCGAAGCAGGCAAAGTAACCGCGGCGCGGCGCCGGCGGCCCTGCCGGCCATGGCGTCGCTACACGATCTCGAAGTACCGCTTCAGCTCCCAGTCGGTGACGGCGTCCTGCCACTGGCGCCATTCCCAGTCGCGCGTCAGCGCGAAGTGCTCGACGAACGTGTCTCCCAGCCAGTCGCGGGCCACGCGGCTGTCGCGGAAGATCGCGGTCGTCTCCTTCAGCGAGCGCGGCGCGCGCGGGATGCCCTCGGAGCCCTGGTTCGTGCCGGTGATCGGCGCCGCCGCCAGCTTCATGCCCTTCTCGACGCCGTGCATGCCGGCGGCGACCAGCGCGGCGACCGCGAGGTATGGATTGATGTCCGCCCCCGGGCAGCGCGTCTCGAGTCGAGTGCTCTTAGGCGAACCCGGGATCACCCGGAAGCTCGCGGTGCGGTTGTCGATGGCCCAGGTCGGTTTCACCGGCGCCCAGAAACCGTCGACCAGCCGCTTGTAGCTGTTGACGGTCGGCCAGAACATCGGCGCGAACTCCATCAACGCGGCGATCTGGCCCGCCAGGTAGCTTTCGAAGAGCTTGCTCATGCCGCCGCGACCCCTGGCGTCGTAGAACAGGTTCTTCCTGCCGTCGGACAGCGACTGGTGCACGTGGCCGCTGCAGCCCGGCAGGTCCTTGTGCCACTTCGCCATGAAGCTCGGGATGATTCCGTAGGAGGCACCGATCTCCTTCGCCCCGGACTTGAACAGCACGCCGCGGTCGGCGCACTCGAGCGCATCGGAGAACTGCAGGGCCGCCTCGTAGACGCCCGGCCCCGTCTCCGTGTGCAGGCCCTCGATCGGCACGCGGAACGCCAGCAGCTTGTCCATCAGTGCGTTGAAGTACTCGCGGTTGGCGTTGGCGCGCAGCAGCGAGTAACCGAACATCCCGGGCGTCAGGGGGGTCGGGTCCACGCCTTTCTTGGCCGCCCAGCTCTGCGGTGTCTCGGCGAAATTGAACCACTCGAACTCCAGCCCGCACATTGGCCTGAAGCCGAGCTTGTCCGCCC
>JAOUJD010000180.1 GCA_029883565.1 Burkholderiaceae bacterium | reverse complement strand
GTTGCCACGCTCGGACCCGCTTCCAGCGATCCGCTGGTCCTCGAGCGCATGCTCGCCGCTGGCGTCGACGTGGTCCGTTTCAACTTCTCGCACGGAACCGCGGAGGACCACCTGCAGAGGGCGAAGATGGTGCGCGAGGCCTCGGCCCGCATCGGCGTCGACGTCGCCATCATGGCCGACCTGCAGGGTCCGAAGGTGCGGGTCGGCAAGTTCGAAGGCGGCCGCGCCACGCTGAAGGCCGGCAGCCGGTTCGTGCTCGACGCGCGCGCCGAACTGGGCAACAACGAGCGCTGCAGCCTCGACTACAAGGACCTGCCGAAGGACGTGAAGGCAGGCGACACGCTGCTGCTGAACGACGGCCTGATCGTGCTCGATGTCGACCGGGTGTCCGGCAGCGAGATCCACACCACGGTCCGCATCGGCGGCGAGCTGTCGAACAACAAGGGCATCAACAAGCAGGGCGGCGGCCTGTCCGCGCCGGCGTTGACCGGCAAGGACGTGCGCGACATCGACACCGCGATGCAGTGCGGCGCCGATTTCGTCGCTGTCTCGTTCGTGAAGAACCGCACGGACGTCGAGATGGCCCGCCAGCTGACGACGATCGCCGGCGAGAAGCACGGGGTGAAGCCGCAGATCATCGCGAAGATCGAGCGCGCGGAGGCGATCCCGATGCTGCGCGAGATCCTCGACGCGTCCGACGGCATCATGGTGGCGCGCGGCGACCTCGCGGTCGAGGTCGGCAACGCGGCCGTGCCGGCGCTGCAGAAGCGCATGATCAAGATGGCGCGCGAGGGGAACAAGCTCGCGATCACCGCCACGCAGATGATGGAGTCGATGATCGTGAACGCGGTGCCGACGCGCGCCGAGGTGAGCGACGTCGCCAACGCCGTGCTCGACGGAACCGACGCGGTGATGCTCTCCGCCGAAACCGCGGCGGGCAAGTATCCGGTCGAAGTGGTCGAGACGATGGCCACGATCGTCGCGGAGGCCGACCTTTCCGAGCAGGTCGAGCTCGACCTGCAGTTCGTCAATCGCACGTTCGACCGGGTCGACCAGTCGATCGCCTATGGCGCGCTGTTCACCGCCTACCACCTGCGCTGCGCGGCGATCTGCGCCCTGACGGAGTCCGGTTCGACCACGCTGTGGATGAGCCGGCACGACGTGGACATCCCGATCTACGCGCTGACGGCGAGCGTTGCCACGGCGCGCCGGCTTGCGCTGTACCGCAACGTGCGGCCGCTGCACTTCCCGACGCTCGCGGATCGCGACGCCTCGCTGGCGGCGGCCGAGAGGCTCCTGCTGGAAAAGGGCGTGGTGCGACGGGGCGACCTGATCGTCATCACGGTCGGCGAGCCAATGGGGCAGGCGGGCGGCACCAATACGCTGAAGATCGTGCGGGTCGGCGAGCATGCGTGAGTCGGATCCGCCGCGGCACGCTGCTGGCGACTCCCCGCTGCCGAGGTGAGCGGCCGGCGAACTCGATCCAGCCGGGCCGGCCCACGGCCCTGGCGCCGAGGCGCGGATCGATCCGGCCATCCACCGACGGCGTTCCGGGTTAGGCTCGCGGCCGCGCCCGTCACGGTGCCCCTGTCGCCGCGATCTCCAATGACCGCCTTGCGCTCGCTCCTCGTTGCCGTCGTCCTGGTGGCGCTTGCCGCGTGCGCTTCGCTGCCGGCGCGGCCCGCGGGCGGCATGGTGACCGACCTCACCGACGACGTGGCCGCGGTTTCCCAGGTTGGCCTGGGACCGGAGTTCGACACGGCCGCGAAGCGCCTCGAGGTCCAGCAGCGGGCCTGGAAAGTCATCGCGGAGCGCTACTACGATCCGCGCTTGAACGGCGTGGACTGGGCGGGTCTGCGCGAGAAATACCGGCCGCGCGTCGTGGCCGCGAAGTCCGATGCCGAGCTCTACCTCGCCCTGAAGGGCATGGTGCGCGAGCTGAAGGACTCGCATACGCGAGTGGTCACGCCGCGGGAAAGCGTCGATCACCGTCGCTTCGCGGCCCTGGCGACGGGAGCGTCGCTCAGCGTGATCGACGACCAGCTCGCGGTCGTCGACGTCGATGCCGACTCGCCGGCCGCGCGCGCCGGGATCGTGCGGGGCGATGTCGTGCTCGCTGTCGACTCGCACCGCTTCGACGCGGCGTTCCTGGCGGCGGCGCGCGATCTGCCGCTGACCGGCGAGGACCTGGCGTCGCCCGAAGCCCAGCCGGCACGCCCGGACGAGGCCGCGCGCTTCTCGCAGCTGCGCGCCGTCCGACGCCTGCTGCAGCGGGCACCTGACGAGCCCGCGCGTGCCCAGCGGCTGCTGATCGCGCGCGACGGCTCGACTTTCGAGGCCACGGTCCGGGCCGAGCCCCTCGTGCGGCCGCCGACGGTGACCGCGGGCGTGCTTCCCTCGGGCGTGGCCGTGATGACACTCAATCGCTTCTCGGTGCGCAACCGCCGCGATGTCGAACGGGCCTTGCGCAGCGTGGAGGGGTCGCGCGCGCTGGTGCTCGACCTGCGCGGCAATGGCGGCGGCGACTACAGCCAGTTCGTCTGGCTGGTGCGGCAGTTCCTGCCGGAGCCCCGCGAGGTGATGACCCAGCTGACGCGCGCGGGCGACGAGACGTGGGAGCGACCCGTCCGGCTGACGCCCGGCGACCGCCCGTACCTGAAGCGGATCGCGGTCCTCACCGACCGCCGCTCCGGCAGCGCGTCGGAGTTGACGGCGGTTGCACTGCTGGAACAGCGCGACGCGCTGATCGTCGGCGAGTCGACGTGCGGCTGCGTGGTGGGGGTGAGCTGGGAGTACGTCCTCCCCGGCGGAGGGGGGGTGCGCGTGTCCGAGACCGGCTTCCGCTCCGCGCGCGGGCGGCGCATGGAAGGCGAGCCGCTGGTTCCGGCGCTCTATGTGCCGCCCGCAGTGGCCGACCTGCGGGCGGGCCGCGACCGCGCGCTGGAAGCCGCCGAGCGAGCCCTGCTCGAAGCGCCCTAGAAGCAGCGGGTTCCGGGGTGAGTGCCTGAGACCCGGCCATGGCCGTCGCTCGCCTAAAATGCGGAGAAGCGTTGAGGCCGGGCGGCGGCTTCAGCGGAACGGCTTCAGCGGATCCAACAGGAGATAGGACATGGCACTGGTCTCGATGCGGCAGCTACTCGATCACGCGGCTGAAAATGGCTACGGCGTTCCGGCGTTCAACGTCAACAACCTCGAGCAGGTGCAGGCCATCATGGAGGCCGCCAAGGACGTCAATGCGCCGGTCATCATGCAGGCCTCGGCCGGGGCCCGGAAGTACGCCGGCGAGCTGTTCCTGAAGCACCTGATCCAGGCGGCGGTGGAAAGCTATCCCGACCTGCCGGTCGCCATGCACCAGGACCATGGCCAGTCGCCCGCGGTGTGCGAGGGCGCGATCAAGCTCGGCTTTTCGTCCGTGATGATGGACGGCTCGCTGCGCGAGGACGGCAAGACGATCGCCGACTACGACTACAACTGGCAGACCACCAAGAAGGTGGTCGACATGGCGCATGCGCTCGGCGTGAGCGTGGAAGGCGAACTGGGGTGCCTCGGCTCGCTCGAGACGATGCGCGGCGACAAGGAAGACGGCCACGGCACCGAGTCGACGATGACCCGCGAGCAGCTGCTGACCGATCCCGACCAGGCCGCGGACTTCGTGAAGAAGACGCAGCTCGACGCGCTGGCGATCGCCATCGGGACCAGCCACGGCGCCTACAAGTTCACGCGCAAGCCGACCGGGGACATCCTCGCGATCGAGCGCATCAAGCAGATCCATCGCCGGATTCCGAACACGCACCTCGTGATGCACGGCTCGTCGAGCGTTCCGCAGGACCTGCTGGCGGAGATCCGCAAGTACGGCGGCGACATGAAGGAAACCTACGGCGTGCCGGTCGAGGAGATCCAGGAAGCGATCAAGCACGGCGTTCGCAAGATCAACATCGACACCGACATCCGGCTGGCGATGACCGCCGCGGTTCGCAAGTACCTGTTCGAGAACCCCGGCAAGTTCGATCCGCGCGACTTCCTGAAGCCGGCGCGGGAAGCCGCCAGGAACATCTGCAAGCAGCGGTACATGCAGTTCGGTTGCGAAGGGCAGGCCGGCAAGATCAAGCCCGTGCCCCTGACGTCGGTCGCGCACAAGTACCAGACGGGCGAACTGTCGCAGCACGTGCACTAGGCCCCGCTCGCTCGCGCGGCCGGCTTCGCCGGTCGCGCGTGCATCTGCGCGAACGGCCGGACGGGCTCCGGGCGACTGGCCGGGCCACAAGCGCAGGCAGGCCTGCCTGGCCGCCCGCCGGGCGGCAGGAGCCCGGCGCGCCCGTCCCTCTCGTTCCCCGCCGGAAAACGGCGCCTACATCGTTCCCTTGAGGCCCAGCCGTTCGACGGTCGCCTTTTCCGTTTCGTACGTCTGCCGCGCGAACTTCGAGTAGTCGTCCGAGCTCATGTAGACGAGCGGCTGGTCGAGGCGGTCGAGCAATGCCAGGACCTTCGGATCGTCCAGCGCCTTGCGGAACGCGTCGTGCAGGGTCCGCACGACGGCGGGGTCCATGCCGGCCGGGCCGGCGAGGCCGAACGGCGACTCGGACACCGTGTCGTATCCAAGTTCGGTGAGGGTCGGCACGTCGGGCCAGCGCTTCGTGCGCTTCGGGCCGAAGGTCGCAAGCAGCCGCAGCTTCCCGGCCTCGACATGCGGCGCCCAGCCCGTCGAGTCGCTGGCCGACTGGATGTGCCCTCCGAGGATCGACGCCATCAGGTCGGCGCTGCCCTTGTACGGCACGTGGGTCAGCTTGATCCCGGCCTTCTGCGCGAACTCCTCCATCACGAGGTGCGGCGTCGTCCCGGTTCCGGTCGACCCGTAGTCGATCTTGCCGGGATTGCGCCTCGCGTCGTCCACGTAATCCTTGACCGTCTTCCACGGCGAGTCCGCGGGCACGACGAGCCCGAACGTATAGCCGGTCAGGTTGATGATGTACGTGAAGTCCTTGACTGGATCGAACTGCGGCGACTTCTGCATGTGCGGGATGCGGAAGACGCCGAGCGGCATCTGCGAGACGACGTAACCGTCGGGCTTCGCGTTCCTGGCGGCGATCGGCGCGAGCGTGCCTCCGGCACCTGGCTTGTTCTCGACGATGACGGACTGGCCCAGCACCTTCGATGCGCTTTCCGCCAGCGTCCTGAAGAACTGGTCGGTGGGTCCGCCCGCCGGGAAGGCGCAGTAGACGGCAATGGGGCGGCCCGGAAAGGCCTGTGCCCTGAGCAGAGGATGGGGAAGCAGGGCTGCGGCACCTGCCGCGGTCAGGAGAGCGCGACGATCCATGTTGTTCCCCTTCGCTGATGTTGTTGTGCGACCCAGTATAGGCAGTCGCCCGACGACGGGCGCCGGCGGCGGCTGCCGCCGCGTTCAGGGCGGGGCGATCCGCAACATTGCGTAGGTGCAACTGACACTCGACTCGGAAGAGGGGGAGCGGATGATGACCCTGTTACTGACGAGGGAGGCTGCGATGTGGCGCAAGACTTGTCCAGTTTGCAATGTCGACCTGAACCCTGGCGTGGTCGAGGAGGCCGCGGGCCAGGAAAAATCGCTCGAGGTGAAATTGCATCGGCTGCCCGTGCTCGAATGTCCGAACGGCCACCGCCAGTTCGCGGATCCGAAGTTTCCGCAGCTTCTGCTCGACCGCCTGGTCGAGCGCGATGAAGCCCGGTTGCCCGCGAGCAACGCGAAGGGCATGGTGTTCAAGGAGTATCACTGCGCTGCCTGCGGAGACAAGCTGACGGATCCGGGGGATCGGCCGCATACGTTCCACGTCGACGTGGAACTGGCGGAGCTCGCGCCCTTCGATGTCGAGCTGACCGTGCCCGTGCACCGCTGCGCGCGCTGCGGCCATGAGCAACTGCACTCCCTGAGCGATATCCGCCGCCACACTCCGGGGGCGCTCGCCCATGCCTTCAAGGGCGCGGCGATCGCGCCGCCGCGCTAGCGCAGCACGACCTGCGTTTCCACCCGCCCGGCCCGGTCGTGCCACGCGACCAGGCCGATCTCGGTTCCTGCCGTCGCGCGCACGATCCAGTCGACG
>JAOUJD010000179.1 GCA_029883565.1 Burkholderiaceae bacterium | reverse complement strand
CGCGGGCAATACGCCGAAGCCGGCGGCATAAGGGGGAGCCGCGATGACGCCCCGCTATGCGCCGTATTGCCAGCTGACCGACCTGCTCGATGCGGCCGAGTCGCTGCGCGCGACGCGCCACCAGCTGCACCGCAATCCCGAGTTGTCCTTCAAGGAGACGGTGACCTCCGCGCTCGTCGCAGCGCGCCTCGAAGGCTGGGGCTGGACCGTCACGCGCAACGTCGGCGGCCACGGCGTGGTCGGCACGCTGAAGGTCGGCGACGGCACGCGCGCCATTTCGATTCGCGCCGACATGGATGCGTTGCCGATCCTCGAGGAGACGGGCAAGCCCTGGGCGAGCGAGGTGACGGGCGTGATGCACGCCTGCGGCCACGACGGCCACACCACGATGCTCCTCGGCGCCGCGCAGCACATCGCGAAGACACGCAACTTCAGCGGCACGGTGAATCTCGTGTTCCAGCCGGCCGAGGAAGCGGGCAAGGACAGCGGCGCGCAGCAGATGATCGCCGACGGCCTGTTCGAGCGCTTTCCGTGCGATGCCATCTTCGGCATGCACAACCATCCCGGCGTGGCGACCGGCACGTTCCTCTTCGGCGCCGGTCCCTTCATGTCGGCATCGGACACGGCGAAGATCACGATCCACGGGCGCGGCGGGCATGCGGCGCGGCCGCACCTGTCGGTCGATCCGGTGATGATGGCGGGCAGCCTGATCATGGCGTTGCAGACCGTGGTCTCGCGCAACATCGACCCGACGCAGACGGCGATCGTCACGATCGGCACGGTACATGCGGGCACGGCCGCCAACGTGATACCGGAGTCCGCCACGCTGGAACTCAGCATCCGCTCGTTCGACGAGACCGTGCGCGCGCGGCTGGAGCAGCGCATCAGCGAGCTGGCCACCGCGCACGTGCTGGGGTACGGCGGCAGCGTCGAGGTCGACTACCAGCGCGGCTATCCGGTCGTGGTCAACACCGCCGCCGAAACCGAATTCGCGCGCCAGGTCGCGGAAGAGCTGGTCGGCGCGCAGCGCGTGGTTTTCCCTTGGGGTCCGACCACAGGCAGCGAGGACTTCGCGTACTACCTGCAGCACAAGCCAGGCTGCTTCCTGCGTCTGGGCAACGGCGAGTCGAGCCCGATGGTGCACAACGCGAAGTACGATTTCGACGATGCGAACCTGCCCGTCGGGGCCGCCTACTGGACCCGTCTGGTCGAGCGGTTTCTGGCGCAGGAAGCGGCCTGAAGCCGGCAGCCCGGGGCAATCATGAAGACAGTCGGCCTCATCGGCGGAATGAGCTGGGAGTCGACCGTTCCGTACTACCGGACGATCAACGAAGCGGTCAAGGAGCGCCTGGGAGGGCTGCATTCCGCAAAGATCGTGATGTACAGCGTCGACTTCCATGAGGTCGAGCTGCTGCAGCGGGCGGGGCAGTGGCGCGCGGCCGGCGACCTCCTCGCGGGGGTTGCGGCCGCGCTGGAGCGGGCGGGCGCGCAGTGCCTCGTGCTCTGTACGAACACGATGCACAAGGTGGCCCCGGCGATCGAAGCAGCGGTGCGCATTCCACTGCTGCACATCGCCGATGCGACGGCCGCCGAAATCACGCGGGCCGGCATCCCGGCCGTGGGACTGCTCGGAACGCGTTTCACCATGGAGCAGGCCTTCTACCGGGACCGGCTCGGCGACGGGCACGGTATCCGGGTGCTGGTGCCGGAGGCGGAAGGTCGCGAACTCGTCCACCGCGTGATCTACGAGGAACTATGCCTCGGCAAGGTTCTCGACGCGTCGCGTGCCGCGCTCCGGCACGTGATGGCCCGCCTGGTCGACCAGGGCGCCGGAGCGATCATCCTGGGTTGCACCGAGCTGACGCTGCTCGTTCATCCGGCGGATGTCGACGTGCCGGTGTTCGACACGACCAGCATTCACGCGCGCAGGGCCGCGGAGTGGGCGCTCGAGAGCTGAATGCGTCCGAGCAGGGGGATCAGGATGGATGACGAGCCGATCACCGGCCTGCCCTCGCAGAGCGAGAGCGACGTCAACTCGACGCCCCGGCGCGCGGCCTGGCAGAACGAGCACCTGAGCGACAGGAGCCGCACGCTGCTGGGACGAGACAGCCGCGCCTTCCTGCACCAGTCGGTGTCCACGCCCTGCCTCGCGCCCATCGTCAAGGCCGAAGGGCTGTACATCGAGGACATGGATGGCCGTCGGTACATGGACTTCCACGGCAACAACGTGCATCACGTCGGTCATGCGCACCCCCGCGTGATCGCCGCCATCAAGGCCCAGCTCGACTCCCTCTGCTTTGCTCCAAGGCGGTTCGCAAGCGAGCGCGCCGTCGAACTGGCGGAGGCGCTCGGCGAGCGCTTTCGTTGCCTGACGGGAAACCAGGGCAGGGTGCTGTTCACAACCGGGGGCAGCGACGCGGTGGAAGTCGCAATCAAGCTTGCCCGCATCGCAACCGGCCGCTTCAAGACGCTCAGCTTCTGGGACGCCTTCCACGGCGCGGGCTTCGGTGCATCGAGCGTCGGCGGCGAGTCGCTGTTCCGCGGCGGCGGCCACGGACCGCTGCTGCCGGGCAGCGAGCACCTGGCGCCGTTTGGCTGCTATCGCTGCGCGTATGGGCACAAGGTCGATGCCGAAGGCCGGCCGGATCTCGCGTCATGCGCGCTCGCCTGCGCGCAGATGGTGGGCTACGTGCTCGAGCGCGAAGGCGACGTCGCGGCCGTCATCGCGGAGCCGGCGCGCGCCGTGCCCTACATCCCTCCGCCCGGCTACTGGCAAGCGGTGCGCGATGCATGCGCGGAGCACGGGACGCTGCTCATCTTCGACGAGATCCCGACGGGCCTGGGCAAGACGGGCCGGTTCTTCGCGGCCGAGCACGACGGTGCCGCGCCGGATATCGTCGTGATCGGCAAGGCACTCGGCGGCGGCGTGCTGCCGGTCGCCGCCTGCATCGCGCGCGACGACCTCAACGTCGCGGGCGCCTATGCCCTCGGCCACTACACGCACGAGAAGAATCCGGTCACCGCAGCCGCGGCATTGGCGACGCTCGGCATCATCGAGAGCGAGGACCTGGTCGCCAACGCCGCGCGGGTCGGCGCGCGTGCGCTGGAGCGGATGCACGACATGAAACGCCGGCATGCGCTGATCGGCGACGTGCGGGGCCGCGGCCTGCTGCTCGGAATCGAACTGGTCGAGGACCGCGACTCGAAGCGCCCGGCGCGCGCGGCCGCAGAACGGGTCCTGTACCGCGCGCTGGCCCGCGGACTGTCCTTCAAGAACACGATGGGGAACGTGCTTACGCTGACGCCGCCGCTCACCCTGACCGATGCCGAACTCGACCGCGCGCTCGACATTCTCGACGTCTGCATCGGCGAGGAGCGAGGGTGAACGATTGCGCCTTGGCGGCGCCCAGGCCGGCGCGGGCGACTTCGCGGGCGCGGGAGCCGGCGTCGGTATCATCCCGCTCGAGGCCGATGGCGCCGATGATCGACGGATCCGGCGGCGCATGGAGCCGACACTGGCTGCACTGAAGCTTCCCCGATGCTGCGCTTCCTGCTGACCCGCGTTTCGCTGCTCGTGCCGACCTTCTTCGGCATGACGCTGCTCGCGTTCTTCCTGATCAGGCTCGTGCCGGGCGATCCGATCGAGACGATGGCTGGTGAGCGCGGCATCGACCAGGCACGCCACGAGATGCTGCTCAAGGAGTACGGCCTCGACCGGCCCGTCATCGTGCAGTACGGGATCTACATCGGACGGGTGCTGCAGGGCAACCTGGGCAAGTCCATGATCACGCAGGAATCGGTGCTGAAGGAGTTCCTGACGCTCTTTCCGGCCACCATCGAGTTGGCCAGCTTTGCCATCCTGTTCGCGCTCGTCCTCGGGATTCCGGCCGGCATGCTGGCCGCGGTGCGCCGGAACTCGATCTTCGACCACGGCGTGATGGGCATCTCGCTGACCGGGTACTCGATGCCCATCTTCTGGTGGGGCCTGCTGCTGATCCTGCTGTTCTCCGTGCAACTCGGGTTGACTCCGGTCTCCGGCCGGCTCGACTTCAAGTACTTCATCGAACCGGTGACCGGCTTCCTGCTGGTCGACTCGCTGCTGGCGAAGGACTACGGCGCGTTCCGGTCGGCGGCCCTGCACCTCGTGCTGCCGATGATCGTGCTCGGGACCGTGCCGCTGGCGGTCATCGCGCGCATGACGCGCTCGTCGATGCTGGAGGTCATGGGCGAGGATTACATCCGCACCGCGCGCGCCAAGGGCCTCGCGCCGCTGCGCGTCATCGCGCTGCACGCCTTCCGCAATGCGCTGATCCCGGTCGTGACCGTGATCGGCCTGCAGGTCGGCGTGCTGTTCACCGGTGCCATCCTGACGGAGACGATCTTCTCGTGGCCCGGGGTCGGGAAGTGGCTGATCGAGGCCATCAACCGGCGCGACTACCCGGTGCTGCAGGGCGGGCTCCTGCTGCTCGGGCTGATGGTGATGACGGTCAACCTCCTGGTCGACATCGCCTACGGGTTCATCAACCCGCGCATCCGCCATTCGCGATGAGCAACGAACCGACCGGCACGGCGACCCTGACCGACAGCGAGCTGGCCGCGCTGGCGGGCCTCGACGCGCCGGCCGCGCAGCCGACACCGTGGCGCGAGTTCTGGCGGCACTTCTCGGCCAATGCGGGGGCCGTCGCCGGCCTCGTCATCGTGCTCGCGGTGCTGCTGATCGCCGTGTTTGCCGGCGTGCTGGCGCCGCACTCGCCGATCGCCATCGACAACGCGGCCTACCTCAAGCCGCCGGCGTGGATCAGCGGGGGCTCGTGGACCTATCCGCTCGGCACCGACGCGATCGGACGCGACATCCTGTCGCGACTGATGCACGGCGCGCGCCTGTCGCTGTCGATCGGCGTTGCCGTCGTCGCGCTGTCGGTGATCGTCGGCACCTGCCTCGGCATGGCCGCCGCGTTTTTCCGCGGCGTGACCGAGATCGCGATCATGCGGCTGATGGATGTCCTGTTGAGCCTGCCGAGCCTGTTGCTGGCGATCGTGATCGTCGCGATCCTGGGCCCGGGACTGATGAACGCGATGCTCGCGGTGGCCGTGGTGGTGCTGCCGCATTACGTCCGGACGGCGCGCGCCGCCGCGCTGACGGAACTGTCGCGCGACTACGTGACGGCGGCGCGCATGGTCGGGGCGAGCGACTTGCGGCTGATGTTCCGCGAGGTCCTGCCGAACTGCCTTGCCCCGCTGATCGTGCAGGCGTCCCTGGGCGTGTCGACCGCGATCCTCGACGCCGCCGCGCTCGGCTTCCTCGGCCTCGGGGCGCAGCCGCCCGCGCCCGAATGGGGGACGATGCTCGCCGACGCGCGCGAATTCGTCCTGCGCGCCTGGTGGGTCGTGACCTTTCCCGGCCTCGTGATCCTGATCACGGTGCTGGCGTTCAACCTGCTCGGCGACGGCTTGCGCGACGCGCTCGATCCGAAGCTCAAGCGATAGAGACGACGATGGCACTGCTCGAGATCGAATCGCTGCAGGTCGAGTTTCCCATCGGCGGGCGGGTCCTGCGCGCGGTCGACGATGTCACGCTGTCGGTGGGCGAGGGCGAGGTCCTGGGCATCGTCGGGGAGTCGGGGTCCGGCAAGAGCGTGACCATGCTGGCGCTGATGGGCCTCATCGCCTACCCGGGTCGCGTGCGCGCGGGGAGACTGCAATTCGCCGGGCGGGACGTCCTGACGCTGAGCGACCGCGAGCGCCGCGCGGTGACCGGTCGGGACATGGCGATGATCTTCCAGGAGCCGGCCACCAGCCTGAACCCGTGCTTCTCGGTCGGCTTCCAGCTGGTCGAGACCCTGCGCCAGCACCTGCAGCTCAGCCGTCAGGCCGCGCGTGATCGCGCCGTCGAGTTGCTCTCGCAGGTGGGGATCCCCGATCCTGCGCGCCGGCTGCAGGACTACCCGCACCAGATGTCGGGCGGCATGAACCAGCGCGTGATGATCGCGATGGCGATTGCCTGCAATCCGAAGCTGCTGATCGCCGACGAGCCGACGACCGCGCTCGACGTGACGATCCAGGCGCAGATCCT
>JAOUJD010000178.1 GCA_029883565.1 Burkholderiaceae bacterium | reverse complement strand
GCGCAACTACGCCGATCACCAGAAGGAGATGGGGTTCTCGGGACGCGAGGCACCGTTCTTCTTCATGAAGCCGGCGGATGCGGCGCTGCCGGTGCCCTTCGGCACCGTGGGCGCGATGCCGTACCCCGGCGAAACGAGCAACCTGCACCACGAAATCGAACTTGTGGTCGCCATCGGCAAGGCAGGTCGCGGCATCGCCGCCGCCGACGCCGCGCGACACATCTTCGGATACGCAATCGGGCTCGACATGACGCGCCGCGACCTGCAGTTCGCGCTGCGCGACAAGGGCCGCCCGTGGGACGTCGCCAAGGGCTTCGACTGCTCGGCGCCGATCTCGCCGGTGAAGCCGATCGGCGCGACCGGGGAAATCACCAGTGCGCAGATCTGGTTGAACGTGAACGGGCAGCGTCGCCAGGCGAGCGACGTGGCGAAGCTGATCTGGAGCGTCAACGAGACGATCGAGCACCTGTCGAAATTCTTCGCGCTGCAACCCGGCGACCTGATCTTCACCGGCACCCCGGAGGGCGTGGGCGCGGTGGTGAAGGGCGACGAACTCGAGGGCGGCATCGCCGGACTCGGGTCCCTCAAGATCCGCATCGTCTGACCCCGTCCATGCTGCGTACGCTCATTGCGCGCTGCTCTGCGCTGATCGGAATCGCCTTCGCCGGCGTCGCCTCGGCGCAATCGCCGATCACCCTCAAGGTCCATCACTTCCTGCCTCCCGGTTCGACCACCCACGCGAAGCTGCTCGTGCCGTGGTGCGAACGCATCGAGCGCGAGGCGGCGGGCCGCCTCAAGTGCCAGCTGTATCCGTCGATGCAGCTCGGCGGCACGCCGTCGCAGCTGTTCGACCAGGCGCGCGATGGCGTCGCGGACATCGTGTGGACGCTGCCGGGGTACACCGCAGGCCGCTTCCCGCGCATGGAAGTGTTCGAGCTGCCGTTCATGATCAAGGACGCCGAGTCCGCCTCGAAGGCGGCCTGGGAGTTCTACGAGAAGCACGGCGGAGGGGAGTTCCGCGAGGTGAAGCCGCTGGCGGTGCACGTGCACGACGCCGGCTACCTGCACACGCGCGACAAGGCGGTCCGGGTCCTCGCCGACTTCCGTGGCCTGAAGCTGCGGGCGCCGACGCGCCAGACCAATCGCCTGCTGGCGGCGCTCGGCGCCACTCCGGTCTCGATGCCAGTGACCGGTCTGGCGGACGCGATGTCGAAGGGCGTGATCGACGGCGCCGTTATTCCGTGGGAGGTCGTGCCGGCCGTGAAGGTGCAGGAGATCGCGCGCTTTCACACCGAGACCGACCCGAACATGCCGGCGCTGTACACGGCAGTGTTCCTGCTGGCGATGAACCGCAACACCTACGACCGGCTGCCGCCGGACCTGCGCGCCGTCATCGACCGCAACTCGGGGCTCGCCTTGTCCGCCCAGGCGGGTCGCCTGTGGGAGGAGCAGAAGGCTCCCGCGCGCCAGCTCGCGCTGGATCGCGGCAATACGGTCTACGTGGTGCCGGCGACGGAACTCGCGCACTGGCAGCAGGCGGCCCGGCCGGTCGTCGACGAGTGGGCGCGCGACATGAGCAAGCGCGGACTCGATGGCGATGGACTGCTCGCCGATGCGCGGGCGCTGATCGCGCGCCATGCCCAGGCGGGGACCGGAGCGCCCGCGCCGGCACCCGCCGGCGGCGCGCGCAAGTAGGGGTCCCGCATGCGCCGGGGGCTCGATGCGCTCGCGACGGCGCTGGCGCTGATCGGCGGTGCCGTTCTGCTCGGTGTGGCGGTGCTGACGGTCGTCTCGGTCGCCGGCCGCTGGCTTGCGAACCGGCCGCTCACCGGAGACATCGAAGTCGTCCAGCTCGCGGTGGCGGCATCGATCGCGCTGTTCCTGCCGTACTGCCAGCTGCGCCGCAGCCACCTGGTGGTCGACTTCTTCACCGCTCGATCATCGGGCCCGGTGCTGCGCCGGCTCGACGCGGCAGGGTCCGCGGTGGCGGGCGGGCTCTTCTTCCTGCTCGCGTGGCGCGCCGCAGTGGGCGTGTTCGACATGCGCCAGGCCGCCGAGACCACGATGGTGCTCGGCGTTCCGCTGTGGCTTCCGTATGCCGCGATGGTGCCCGGGCTCGCGCTTGCGGGTGCGATGGGTGTCGTACAGGCCTTCGACGCGGCGCCGTCCGATGCCACCGGGGACGCGGGTTGAACGGAATCATCGCCCTCGGGATGTTCGCGGCGATGCTGGCGCTGATGGCGGCGCGCGTGCCGATCTGGGCTGCGATGTTCCTGCCCGGCGCGGCCGGCTACGTGTGGCTGTCGGGTACCGGCCCGCTGCTTGCGTTCCTGAAGGGACTGACCTTCGCGCGGTTCTCGATCTATGACCTGTCGGTGGTGCCGCTGTTCCTGCTGATGGGTCACCTGGCGACCCAGGGTGGCCTGTCGGCGGGCTTGTTCCGCGCGGCCACCGCCTTCGTCGGTCATTGGCGCGGCGGCCTGGCGCAGGCCAGCGTGCTGGCGAGCGCGGCGTTCGGCTCGGTGTGCGGCTCTTCGGTCGCGACGGCGGCGACGATCGCACAGGTCGCTCTGCCCGAGATGCGGCGCTATCGATACGACGGCGGTTTCGCGACCGCGACGCTGGCGGCCGGCGGGACACTCGGCATCCTCATCCCGCCGTCTGTGGTCCTGGTGCTGTACGCCATCCTGACCGAGCAGAACATCGCGAAGCTGTTCGCGGCCGCGCTGATCCCGGGGCTGCTCGCGGCCGCTCTGTACTGCGCGGCGATCGCGCTGTTCATGCGCGTGCGGCCGGCCGCCGGGCCTCCGGAGCCGCGCGTACCCCTGCGCCGACGCGTCACCCTGCTGGGCGGCGTGGCGCCGGTGCTGGCGATCTTCGTCATCGTCCTCGGCGGCATCTACGGCGGAGTATTCACGCCCACCGAAGCGGCGGCCGTCGGCACGCTGCTGACCGCCATCGCCGGATTCGCGACCGGCCCTCTGACTATCGCGCGCGTGGGCCAGGCCCTTCGCGCGACCGCGCAGACGACGGGTGCGATCTTCATGATCTTCATCGGCGCCGACATGCTCAATGGTGCGCTCGCGCTGACGCAGATGCCAGCGCAGGTCGCCGATCTGATCGCGCACGCCGACCTGTCGCCGATCGCGGTCGTGGTGGCCGTGCTGGTGTTCTACATCATCCTGGGCGGCGTGATGGACGAGATGTCGATGCTGCTGCTCACGCTGCCGGTGGTGTTTCCCGCCGTCATGCAGTTGCCGCTCGCCGGGCTCGGCCTCGAAGACAAGGCGTTGTGGTTCGGAGTGCTGCTGCTCACGGTCGTCAACATCGGACTGATTGCGCCCCCCATCGGTCTGAACGTCTACGTGGTCGGCATGCAGGCGCGCGACGTGCCGGTGTCGCGCACGTACCGCTACGTGTTCGTGTTCCTCGCGGCCGATGCGCTGCGCCTCGCGCTGCTCGTCGCGCTTCCCGCCCTCTCACTCTGGCTCGTCCAGTTCGTCCGCTGAAATGAAGCTATACAACTACTTCCGCAGCTCGGCCTCGTTCCGCGTCCGCATCGCGCTCAACCTGAAGGGACTGCCCTACGAATACGTGGTCGTGCATCTGACAAAGGACGGCGGGCAGCAGTTCGACCCGTCGTTCCGCGCGCTGAATCCCGATGCCTTGATCCCGGTGCTTGCCGACGACGACCGCACGCTGACGCAGTCGCTCGCGATCATCGAGTACCTGGAGGAGACGCACCCCGAGCCGCCCTTGCTGCCGCGCGACGCCGTGGAGCGCGCCTACGTGCGAGCCATCGCGCTCGGCGTCGCCTGCGAGATCCATCCGCTGAACAACCTGCGGGTACTGAGGTATCTGGTGCGCAAGCTCGGGGCGAGCGAAGAGCAGAAGGACGCGTGGTATCGACACTGGGTGGAAGAGGGGCTCGCCGCGATCGAGGCGCGCCTGGTGGCCGAGAAGCGGACCGGCCGCTACGCGCTGGGCGACCACGTGACCCTCGCCGACGTGGTCCTGGTCCCCCAGATCTTCAACGCCATGCGCTTCGATTGCCGGCTCGACCACGTGCCGGTGATCATGGGGATCTTCGGTCACTGCATGGAGCTGCCTGCCTTCGACGACGCCCAGCCGTCGCGCCAGCCGGATGCGGAGTGAACGTCAGGACGGGGCAGCAGCGCGCTTCAGGGCGGCGGCCAGTTCGACCACCGAGGTGGCGTAGAAGTAGCTTCGGTTGTACTGCAGCAGCGCGCTGAAGTTCGCTGTTCCCACGCGATAGAGCCGCGCGGTCGCGCCGGTCGTGTCGACGTAGGGCAGGTCGATGACGATCACGGGCGTTTCCGGTGCGATCGGCAGGTTGGCGATGACGCCGGCGGCAAGCGCCTCGCCCCAGGTGACCTGCGCACGGATGCCGCCGCCCAGTGCCGCGACGATGTTCTCGTTCGCCACGGCGTCGAACAGGATCGGCTGCTCGCGTTGCCAGCCATGCTCGACCAGGAAATTGGCGACCGAGCCGATGGCGTCGACCGGGCTGGACATCAGGTCGATGCGATCGTCGCCGTCGAAGTCGATCGCGTAGCGGCGGACGGATCCGGGCATGAACTGCGGCAGGCCGATCGCGCCTGCGAAGGAGCCCTTGAAGTCCAGCGGGTCCATGCGCTGCTCGCGCGCGAGCAGCAGCAACTCGACCAGTTCCTTGCGGTAGAACTCCGCGCGGCGAAGGTAATCGAACGTCAGGGTCGCCAGCACGTCGATGGTGCGGAAGTTCCCCGTGTTGCGCCCGAAGTAGGTCTCGACGCCGATGATGGCGACGATGATCTCCGGAGGGACGCCAAACCAGTCCCGCGCCTGCTCCAGCGCGCTGGACCAGTCGCGCCAGAAGGCCACGCCGGCCCGGATGCGCGACTCGCCAAGGTAGCGGGCGCGGTACTCGTACCAGTCGCGCTGGCCGAACGGCGGTGCCGGCTGCATCAGCCGCTCGGCGGTCTCCGAGTAGCGAGCGGCGTCGAGCCAGCCTTCAACGCGCTCGCGCTCGAAACCGTGCAGTCCGACGACCTCGTCGATGAACTGCTGCACCTCGGCGCGCGAGGAGTAGGAAGGCCGATCCTGGCTGCGTGCGGCCGCCGGCCAGCCGATGCCGGCGAGCAGGGCGGCGAGCAGCGCCCGCCGGGTCATGTCGATCTGCTTCATTCAGGGTTCGAAACGGGTCTGAAGGCGCGCACGGCGCGTCGCAGGGCGCGGATGTCGGCGGCCGCGACGCCCTCCGAACTGCGCGAATATCGCATGCGCTCGTAGCGTGACAGCAGCTTGCGGGCCCGCTGCGAATCGCTCGGCGGCAGCGCGCGTCGAGCGCGTGCGTAGAGCTCCCGCGGGCCGCAGTGTTCGTCGGTGTGCACGCCGGCGCGTTCCAGCCTGTCCCGCAGCAGACGGTACGTGTCGCCGAGCGGATCACGGACCGAGCGCGGGCGCAGCGACGCCAGCGCCATGCCCGCGAGCAGGATGGCGACGACCACGGCGAGGATGATCGCCACGCTTTCCCAGCGCGGCGCGAGCCCGAGCATCTCGACCAGCGCGCGCTGGCGTTCGAGCGAATAGGACAGCACCCACTGGTTCCAGCTGTTCTGTATCGCTTCCCAGTTGAAGCGCCACACGCGCAGCCAGCCGCCGTCGCCGAAGGTGCCGGTCGGCTCGAGGCCGGCCTTGCGCGCCGCCTCGGCGGCACGGTCGATGCGCACCGGGGCCACGGTCGCCGTCGGGTCGACCCGGACCCAGCCGCGGTTCCTGAGCCACACCTCTGCCCAGGCATGCGCGTCGGACTGGCGCACTGTCACGAACTCGTCGATCGGGTTCACCTCGCCGCCCTGGTAGCCGGTGACGACGCGCGCCGGGATCCCGAGGAAACGCATCACGACCACGAACGCGGACGAATAGTGTTCGCAGAACCCGCGTTTGGTGTCGAACAGGAACTCGTCGACGGAGTTGCGCCCGAGCCTCGGAGGCGTCAGCGTGTAGGCATAACCGCCGGTCCGGAAGTGGTCGAGCACGGCGCGCACCAGGCGCAGATCGCTTTCGTCCTGGGCGGGG
>JAOUJD010000177.1 GCA_029883565.1 Burkholderiaceae bacterium | reverse complement strand
CGCTCTTCGGTCTTCCCGCTAGATGAAACCCAGGCCGACCGCGAACAACTTTTCGACTCGTGGAATGATCCGCTTGTTCTCGACGAAAACGATCAGGTGATCCGCGGACTGGATCACGACGTCGTGGTGCGCCATCAGCACCTGCGGACGATCGCCGCCGCCGCGGATGACGGCGCCTATGGTCGCTCCGCGCGGCATCTCGATCTGCTCGATCGTCTTGCCGATGATGCGCGAACTCTTCTCGTCTCCGTGGACGACCAGTTCGAGCGCCTCGGCAGCGCCGCGGCGCAGGCTGTGCGCGGCCACCACGTCGCCGCGGCGGACGAAGCGCAGCAGTGCCGACAGCGTCGCGTAGGAAGGCGACACCGCGATGTCGATCTGACCGCCCTGCATCAGGTCGCCGTAGCTCTTGCGGTTGATCAGCGCGATGGTCCGGCGCGCCCCGAGCCGCTTCGCGAGCAACGAGCTCATGATGTTGTTCTCGTCGTCGTTGGTCAGCGCGATGAAGAGGTCGGCGTCCTGCACGCCCTCCTGGGTCAGCAGGTCCTCGTCGGTGGCGTCGCCGTGGAGAACCAGCACGTCGGACGACAGCTGCTGGGCCAGGTGCTCGGCGCGCTTCTTTTGCGACTCGATGATCCTCACGTTGAAGCGTTCCGCGATGTCGAGGCCTTCGCCCGTGTCGAGCGCACGCGCCAGCCGCAGGCCGATGTTGCCGCCGCCGGCGAGGATCACCCTCCGCACCGGCTTGTCCATGCGCCGCATTTCGCTCATCACGCGGCGGATGTTCTGCGACGGGGCGAGAAAGAACACCTCGTCGCCCGGCTGGATGAACGTGTCGCCGTCGACGCGCACGCTCGCTTCATTGCGGAAGATGGCGACGATGCGCGTTTCGACGTTGGGGATGTGCCGCCGAAGGTCCTTGATCGGGTGGGAAACGAGCGGCCCGCCCGCGAAGGCCCGCACTGCGATCAGGCTGGCCCGGCCGTCGGCGAACTCGAGCACCTGCAGCGCTTCCGGGAACTCGATCAGCTTGAGCAGGTAATCGGTGACCGTCTGCTCGGGAAAGATCACGTGCGAGGCGCGGAAACCGCCCTCCCCGATCAGCCCGGGATGCTGCTGCAGCTCGACGTTGCGGACCCGCGCGATCCGGGTCGGGATGTTGAAGAGGTCGGCCGCGATCTTGCAGGCCACGAGGTTGATCTCGTCACCCGCGGTCACCGCGATCAGCATGTCCGCGTCGTCGGCGCCCGCCTGCTGGAGGGTGGAGGGCAACGCCGCGTTTCCGACAAGGCCGCGGAGGTCGTAGCGCTCCTGCAATTCCGACACACGGTTGACGTCGGTGTCGATGACCGTGATGTCGTTGGCTTCGGACACGAGCGCCTCGGCGACCGAGGAGCCGACGCGGCCGGCACCGACGATGATGATCTTCATGGCTGCGCTGGATCGCTCGCTACGCCCGCACGGGGCTTCCGCTTGCCGCTCTAGTCTTCGTAGTCGTCCCGCGGCACGTAGACGCGCGGCTCATTGGCCGCGACGCGCGGCTCGGGCGCTGCGGGCGCTTCCACCGTCTCCTCGACGCGCTCGCCTCTGCGACTGCCGCGCGCGAGTTCGATCCCGAGCTGCTTCAGCTTCCGGTACAGATGCGTGCGCTCGAGCCCGGCCCGGTCCGCGACGCGGGTCATGCTGTAGTTTTCCCGCGCCAGGTGATGCTCGAAGTACACGCGCTCGAACTGGTCCCGCGCCTCGCGCAGCGGCTGGTCGAGCGGAACCCCGTTGTGTTTGGGCGCGTCCGGCTCGGGAGCCGGCGCGGCGTCGCGAGCGGGAGCCGCCACGCCATCAGGTGCCGCCTCGGTGCGAGCGAACGGCGCCATCGGCACCCCTGCCGGACGCAGGTTGCGCATTACGCGGCCGCGTTCCAGCCCGCCCCGCACCGCAGCGAGCAGCCGGGCCAAGGCGATCGGCTTCTCCAGGAACTCGAGCGCCCCGAACCGGGTAGCTTCGACCGCGGTATCGATGGTGGCATGGCCCGACATCATGATGACCGGCATCGTCAGCTGGCCGTGCGATGCCCACTCCTTCAGCAACGTGACCCCGTCCGTGTCAGGCATCCAGATGTCGAGCAATACGAGGTCGGGCTGCTCACGCTGGCGGGCGGCCCGCGCGCTCGCCGCGTTCTCCGCGGTGATCACGACGTGCCCCTCATCCGCGAGGATTTCGGACAGCAGTTCGCGGATGCCGATTTCGTCGTCGACGACGAGGATGCTAGCCATGGGCAGTCACCCGGCATCGACGGTCGGGCCGCGACGGGAACGCGGCGATGGCGGCAGATTCAGCAGCGAGCGGCAACGGCACTCCTGACAACAACATGTGGCATACAGGGACGAAGCTTACGCCGCGTGACGCGACGTCGCCTCGACGTCCGCGACGAGCCGCCTGAACACGATCGTGACCACCGCTCCGCCGGCGTGGCCGACTCCGCCTCCGGCGCTCCGGTTGAGGACCTCCACGCGGGCGCCGTGTTCGTCGACGATCTTCTTCACCATCGCGAGACCGAGCCCGGTACCGCTCGGCTTGGTGGTGACGTACGGCTCGAACGCACGCCTGAGTATATTCGCCGGGAACCCCGGCCCATTGTCCTCGACGGACATGCGGACGGCCCGTGCCCGCGTGCTTCCCTCGTCGATCTCGACCAGTTCGGTGCGAACGACGATGTGCCCGTCGCTGCGGCCGCTCAACGCGTCCTGCGAATTGGCGATTAGGTTGTGGATCACCTGGCGCAGCTGCGTGGCATCTCCTTCGATGGCCGGCAGTTCGACCGCCAGTTGCAGGCGCACCGGGCCGCCAGCGCCTTCGGCCCCGTACAGCGTCCCGACCTCGGCAATCAGCGCATTCAGGTCGAGCGGCGACAGCCGCGCCGGCGGCACCCGGGCGTAGTCGCGGAAGTCGTCGACCATGCGCTTCATCGCCGCGACCTGGTTGACGATGGTCGAAGCCCCCCGTCTCAGAACCTCGGAATCCGCAGCCGGGAGCTTGTCGACGAGCTTCATCTGCAACCGCTCCGCGGCAAGCTGGATCGGCGTAAGGGGGTTCTTGATCTCGTGCGCCAGGCGACGCGCCACTTCGCCCCAGGCCACCGCGCGCTGCGCCGAGATCACCTGCGTGACGTCGTCGAACACCACCACATAGCCGAGCCCGTCGTCGAGGGGCAAGCGCGACCCGCGCGCCAGCAGCATCAGCGACTCGCCGCCGCCCGTCGCAGCCAGGGGACGCCTCACCTCGACCTGCTGCTGCCATGAGTCCTTGGGCGACGCCGACAACGCATGGTCGGCGAACGCGGCCTCGAACGCCAGCGCGAGCGCGGCGTCCACGTCGGCCAGCGGTTGGCCGATCCGCAGCAACAGCGTGTGACCGAGGATGCGCGAGGCACCGTGATTGGCCGTGACGAGCCGGAATTCGCGGTTCAGCACCATGACCCCGGCCGACAGATTGGCCAGGACCCGCTCGAGGTAGGCCTTGGCATTCTCGACTTCGCGCTGCTTGTGCTCGACCTGGTCGCGCGCCTCCGTCAGTTGCCGCGTCATCGCGTTGAACGACTGGGTAAGGAGGTTCAGCTCGTCGCTGCCCGGGAACTCGCGCACCGGCCGGAAGTTGCCCTCTGCCACGGCCTTCGTGCCTTCCGCCAGCTGCAGCAAAGGCGCGGTCATCGAGCTCGCCAGCAGCACGCTCGATGCGATGGCGGCGAACACCGCCAGCAGCAGGGTCAGCGTGAGCGTCAGCCCGTAGATCGTCCGCAGGCCGCTGCGCGCCAGCGACAGCTCCTGGTACTCCCGGTAGCCGTTCTGCAATGCCTCGGCGTTGGCCGCAATCGACGCGGGCACCACCTGCACGAGCTGCAGGTACCGCGCCTCGTTCGGCGGACGTGCTCCGAGGCCGCCGACGCGCGGCGTGCTGAGGTCGCGCAGCTCGCCCAGGCCGCCGCCGCTGGCCGGCTCGAAGCTTCGCAGGCCGCCGCGCGCCACCGCGGGCGCCGACAACGGTACTGGCACGATCACGCGGGCGCGCAAACCCTGCCTGAAGTCGCTGAGGCCCGCTTCTCCCTCGATCGTGGCGAAGACGCGCTGAGCGCGCGCCTGGCGCAACTGGGCGATGGTCGGCAATTCGGGCACGAGCTGGGAAACGTTGCCTCCGCTGGCCCCGATGAGCTGGCCGCTGCCGGTCAACAGCAGCGCCTCCTGGATGCCGCCCTGTTCGCGCAACCGGTTGAGCTCGGAAACCTGCGCCGCCTCCGGCACATCCGACAGCTCGAGCGCCCATGAGCGCGCCTTGCGCGTGACGTCGTCCTTGATGTTGTCGAGCACGGCGCGTCCGAGCGTCAGGCCGGAGTCCAGCGCGCGGTCGACGCGCACGTCGAACCAGGACTCGATCGAGCGCGCGAGGAACTGCGTGGAGACAACGTAGATCAGCGCACCCGGCAGCACTCCCATCAAGGCGAAGGCGATCGAGAAGCGCATCATCATGCGCGCCCCGAAGCGGCGGGCCCGCAGCCGCTTGACAAGGCGCCGCACCAGCAGCAGCACCAGGATGAACAGCAGGCCCGCGATCACGCCGTTGACGGCGAGCAGGACCGGGTAGTTGCGCTCGAAGAACGCGGTGTTGCCGCTGGCCGACGCGAGCAGGAACAGCAGCACGCCCGACAGCGATACCGCGAACAGCAATCCGTAGCGCAGCGCTCTAGGCATCGGCCAACGTCCCCACGCCCGCGACGGACACGCGGTGGATCAGACTGCGACTCGGCGACATGGCGAACCGGCGCTCAGCGCTGCAGGTCCGGCGGCACCTGGACCGCGCGCCAGTCGGAGGCCAGGCTCCACTCGCGGCTGGTGATCGCATTGACCTGGAACGGCTTCGGCAACTGGGAGACGTCGAGCCTCATCCGCACCTGCGCATCGTAGTCCTCGCGCGGCGTCAGCAGGCCCTTGTCGGCCACCTTCCAGTTGCGCACGCTCTTGACCAGCGCAAGCGCCTCGTCGAGGGACTCGAAAGGCTGCGACAGGCCGCCGCGAGCGAGCCGGTACTGCCGGGTCAGGGGGCTGTACGACAACCGGTACACCAGCGAATGCGAGGCGATGCGGCGGTCAAACCAGTACCAGCGCTTGCGGAACAGTTCGAACTCGATGTTGAAGTACAGCGCGATGCCCTTCTGCACCGCGTCCTCGAGGGCCTGCGGCAGCTCGAACTCGAAGGTGGCATTCAGCACGATCGAACCGTCGCCGCTCTCCTTCAGGGATTCCAGCTCTGCCGCCATCACGCCGATGCGCTCGTCGGCCCCGGCACGCAGCGGCAAGAACAGGAACGCCAGCACCGCCAGCCAGGGCAGAACAGCTCGGAGCGCCAGGTTTGCGGTCATCGGGTCTTTTCGAGCAGGGCGAAGAAGAAGCCGTCGTGCAAAGTCGGAAGCGAAGAGGTGCCGTCCCACGCCGGTGCCATCGCCGGGGTCGGCACCAACTGCACATGGGGAGAGCCGGCCGGCAGGGGCACCTCACGCGCGCCGGGACACTGTGCCGTGAAGCGCGCGATCTGCTCCGGCCCCTCCTCCGGGAACAGCGAGCAGACGACGTAAAGCAATCTACCACCCACCCCCAGCAGCGGCCATAAAGCGGCCAGCAAACGGGCCTGCACCGTTGTCAATTGCGCAACATCGGCGGTTCGGCGTAGCCACGGGATGTCCGGATGGCGCCGGACGATCCCGGAGGCGGTGCAGGGCGCATCGAGCAGGATCCGGTCGTAGGGTTTGCCCTCCCACCAGGCCGCAGGGTCGGCCGCATCGCCGACCACGATCCGCGCCGCGGAGCGCGTCCGAACGAGGTTTTCGCGGATGCGCTCGGCGCGCGCACCGTCGATGTCGAGCGCAGTGAGGTCGATCCCCGGCACTTCGGCGAGATGGGCGGTCTTTCCCCCCGGCGCTGCGCACGCGTCAAGCACGCGCTGTCCCGCTTCGCAGCCAAGCCAGGGCGCAGCGAGCTGCGCTCCCGCGTCCTGCACCGAGACCTCGCCTTCCACGAAGCCCGGCAGCACAGCGACGGGG
>JAOUJD010000013.1 GCA_029883565.1 Burkholderiaceae bacterium | reverse complement strand
AACCGTCGTCGTCTCGCTGGTGGCCGGACTGTTGGGGGGCTCCCACGCTGCGATCTCCGCGTTGTTGGGCGGCGCCGCCTGTGCTGTTCCGAACGGGTTGTTTGCGCTGAAGCTGGCCGCCGCCGCGCGGCGGCCGCAGGGAACCAGTCCGGCCGTGTTTCTGGTCGGCGAGTTCGTCAAGGTTGTGTCGACGCTGGCGCTGCTGGCGCTGATCGTGGCGTTTTACAAAGAAGTCGTATGGCTGGCGATGCTGGTTTCGGTCATCGTCGTGCTGAAGAGTTACATACTGGCGCTGCTAGTCAGATAGAGAGAAGAAGGCTCCAACATGGCTGCTACCGGCCAGGCTCCCACCGCCACCGAATACATCGTCCATCACCTGTCGCACCTGTCGACGGCGAAGCAGAAGGTCATCATCGACTTCTCGATCGTGAACCTCGACACGGTGTTCTTCTCGGTCCTGGTCCTGGCGATCACGCTGCTGATCCTGCGCGCGGCCGCGCGGCGCGCAACGCCGGGCGTGCCCGGCAAGTTCCAGGCGTTCATCGAGATGCTGGTCGAACTGGTCGAGGAGCAGAGCAAGTCGATCGTGCACGGCGACCGGACCTTCATCGCGCCATTGGGGCTGACGGTGTTCGTCTGGATCGTCCTGATGAACGCGATCGACCTGATCCCGGTCGACCTGTTCCCCTGGATCGCCCACAACGTGCTGCATCTCGAGTACCTGCGGCCGCTGCCTACGGCCGACCTCAACGGCACCCTCGGCATGTCGCTCGGCGTGCTGCTGCTGATGCTCTACTACGGTATCAAGATCAAGGGCTTCGGCGGCTTCCTGCACGAGCTCGTCACCGCGCCGTTCGGCACCTCCAAGAACCCGCTCTACGCGATCCCGCTCGGGATCGCCAACCTCGGCATCAACATCATCGAATACGTCGCCAAGATGGTATCGCTGGGCATGCGGCTGTTCGGCAACATGTACGCGGGGGAGCTGCTGTTCTTCCTGATCGCGCTGCTGGGAGGCTTCGCCGCGATGAACGCGACAGGCGTCCTGCTGACGATCGGCCATGTGATCGCCGGCACCGCGTGGCTGCTGTTCCACATCCTGATCGTCCTGCTGCAGGCCTTCATCTTCATGATGCTGACCCTGGTCTACATCGGTCAGGCGCACGAAGGCCACTGAACCTTTTTCCAAACTGCCACAACACTCTGCCAACAAGGAGTAGAAAATGACCAACGTCGCGTTCGTTGCCCTGGCCACTGGCCTGATCATCGGCCTGGGCGCCATCGGTGCCTGCATCGGCATCGGCATCATGGGCGGCAAGTACATCGAGGCCGCGGCGCGCCAGCCGGAGCTGATGAACACGCTGCAGACCAAGATGTTCCTGCTTGCCGGCCTGATCGACGCCGCGTTCCTGATCGGCGTCGGTATCGCGATGATGTTTGCGTTCGCGAACCCCTTCGCCGGATAACGCCGCCGGATCGCCGGACATCTCACGAACCAGTCGCCGGACGGGTCCGCCCGACCGGCTTATCCGAGTTCCCTTATGAACATCAACGCCACGCTGTTCGTTCAGCTGGTGGTCTTCTTCATCGGCGCATGGGTGACGATGAAGTTCATCTGGCCACCGCTGCTCAAGTCGCTCGAAGACCGTCAGAAGAAGATCGCAGACGGCCTTGCCGCGGCCGATCGGGGCCAGAAGAGCCTGGAAGACGCCAAGCGCAAGATCGCCGAGGAGCAGGCCGCCGAGCGCGCCCACGTTCAGCAGCTGATCACGGAGGCCGAGAAGCGCGGCCAGGCCATCGTCGACGCCGCCAAGGACCAGGCGAAGGTCGAGGCCGACCGCATCGTCGAGGCGGCCAAGGCCGAGGCCACCCAGGAGATGCAGCGCGCCAAGGATGCGTTGCGCGACCAGGTGGCAGTGCTGGCGGTGGCGGGCGCCGAGCAGATTCTCAAGCGCGAAGTGAACCCGCAGGTCCATTCGGAACTGCTCGCCCAGCTGAAGGCGAAGCTGTAAGCCATGGCCGAACTTTCCACGATCGCCCGTCCGTACGCCGGCGCGTTGTTCGAGACGGCGCGCGCTTCCGGCGAAGGGCTCGACCGCTGGCTGGACAGCGTGGATGAGCTGGCCGCGCTGATGTCCCATCCGCAGGTCGCGCAGGTCGTCGCCGATCCCAAGCTCGACGACGCGCAGGTCGCGGACCTGCTGCTCGGCATGCTGAAGCAGCCCCTGCCCGCCATGGCCGCGAACTTCCTGAAGCTGCTCGTTGCCAACCAGCGGCTCACGGCGCTGCCGGAAGTGGCGATCCAGTTCCGCCGGCTGAAGAACCAGGCCGAAGGCGTGGCCGACTGCCTGATCGAAACGGCCTACCCGCTGTCCGACGGCGAGGTCGCCGAACTCGTGGCCGCGCTGGCGAAGCGCTTCGGCTCGAAATTGCGGCCGACCGTGAAGGTCAATCCTGCCTTGATTGGTGGCGTGCGGATCGCGGTGGGCGATCAGGTGCTCGACAACTCGGTGCGCGCCCGGCTGAACCAGATGCAAACGGCCCTGACGGCCTAGAGCCCGAAGCGGGTTCCAAGAAACTATCGGAGTTGAACGATGCAACTCAATCCAAGTGAAATCAGCGAACTGCTGAAGGGTCGGATCAAGAACCTCGGCGTCTCGACCGAGCTGCGTACGCAGGGCACGGTGGTCACCGTCACGGACGGCATCTGCCGCGTGCACGGGCTGTCCGACGTCATGCAGGGCGAGATGCTCGAGTTCCCGGGCAACACGTTCGGCTTGGCGCTGAACCTCGAGCGCGACTCGGTCGGCGCGGTGATTCTCGGCGCGTACGAGCACATCACGGAGGGCGGCACGGTCAAGGCGACGGGCCGCATTCTCGAGGTGCCGGTCGGGCCGGAGCTGATCGGCCGCGTGGTCAACTCGCTCGGCCAGCCGATCGACGGCAAGGGGCCGATCGACGCCAAGATGACGGACGTGATCGAGAAGGTCGCGCCCGGCGTGATCGCGCGGAAATCGGTGTCGCAGCCGGTGCAGACCGGGCTGAAGGCCATCGACGCGATGGTGCCGATCGGCCGCGGCCAGCGCGAACTGATCATCGGCGACCGCCAGACCGGCAAGACGGCGGTGGCGGTCGATACGATCATCAACCAGAAGGGCAAGGACCTGATCTGCGTGTACGTCGCGATCGGGCAGAAGGCCTCGACTGTCGTCAACGTGGTGCGCAAGCTCGAGGAGACCGGAGCGATGGCCTACACCATCGTCGTCGCGGCCTCAGCGTCCGAGTCGGCGGCGATGCAGTACATTGCCCCGTACTCCGGCTGCACGATGGGTGAGTACTTCCGCGACCGCGGCCAGGACGCGCTGATCATCTATGACGACCTGACCAAGCAGGCGTGGGCGTATCGCCAGGTGTCGCTGCTGCTGCGGCGTCCGCCGGGCCGCGAGGCCTACCCGGGCGACGTGTTCTACCTGCACTCGCGCCTGCTCGAGCGCGCGGCGCGCGTCAACGAGGAGTACGTCGAGAAGTTCACGAACGGCGCGGTGAAGGGCAAGACCGGGTCACTGACCGCTCTGCCGATCATCGAAACTCAGGCCGGGGACGTGACCGCGTTCGTGCCGACCAACGTCATTTCGATCACCGACGGCCAGATCTTCCTCGAGACCGACCTGTTCAACGCTGGCATCCGGCCCGCCATCAACGCGGGCATCTCGGTGTCGCGCGTCGGCGGTGCGGCGCAGACCAAGGTCATCAAGAAGCTCGGCGGCGGCGTGCGCCTCGCGCTCGCGCAGTACCGCGAACTGGCGGCGTTCGCGCAGTTCGCCTCCGACCTCGACGACGCCACCCGCAAGCAGCTGGACCGCGGCCGTCTGGTGACGGAACTGATGAAGCAGCCCCAGTACAAGCCGCTGCAGGTGTGGGAGCAGGCGGTGACGTTGTTTGCCGTCAACAACGGCCATTTCGACGACATCGAAGTCAAGGATGCGCTCACGGTCGAAAAGAACCTGCGCGAGTTCCTGCAGGCGAAGCACGGCGCACTGGTGGAGAAGATCGAGTCGACCAAGGACCTGTCCAAGGACGACGAACAGGCGCTGACCGGCGCCATCGTGGAATTCAAGAAGTCCGCGGGCTACTAACAGGACTCGGTGCGGCGCACCGCGCGTGCAGCGTGCCGACTTAGACGATGCCAAGTACCAAAGAGATCCGCCTGAAGATCAAGAGCGTGCAGAACACGCGCAAGATCACGAAGGCGATGGAAATGGTGGCCGCGAGCAAGATGCGCAAGGCGCAGGATCGCATGCGCAATACGCGCCCGTACGGCGACAAGATCCGCAACATCGTCGCCCACCTCGCGCTGGCCAATCCCGAATACCGCCACCCGTTCGTGGTGAAGCGCGACACGATCCGCAATGTCGGCCTGATCCTGATCTCCACCGACAAGGGGTTGTGCGGCGGCCTGAACACCAACGTGCAGCGCGCCGTCCTGCAGATGGTCAGGCAGTGGGAAGGCGAAGGCATCAAGTTCGAGGCGAGCGCGCTCGGCAACAAGGGTTTCGGCTTCCTGCAGCGCCTGAACGCGAACATCGTCGCGAGCGCCGTCCAGCTCGGCGACAAGCCCCATCTGGAGCGGTTGATCGGGCCAGTGAAGATTCTGCTCGACGGCTACGCGGAAGGCCGGCTGGACGCCGTGTACATCGCCTACTCGCGCTTCGTCAACACGATGAAGCAGGAGCCCCTGATCGAGCAGCTGCTGCCGCTGTCGGCTGCGCGTTTCGAGCAGACGCCTGAAGAGAAGCGCGCTTACTCGTGGGACTACCTGTACGAGCCGGACCCGCAGCGCGTGATCGACGAGCTGATGACGCGCTATGTCGAGGCGCTGGTGTACCAGTCAATGGCGGAGAACCTGGCCTCCGAGCAGAGCGCCCGGATGGTCGCGATGAAGGCGGCGTCGGACAACGCCAAGAAGGTGATCGAGGAACTGCAGCTGATCTACAACAAGACGCGGCAGGCGGGCATCACGAAAGAGATTTCGGAAATCGTCGGCGGCGCAGCGGCCGTGTCGTGATCGGCACGGCGCTGGGCATCGGATTCGAATATTGAGAACTGGGGAAACAAGCATGAGCACCGCAACCACCGGAACCATCGTTCAGTGCATCGGCGCCGTCGTGGACGTCGAGTTCCCGCGCGACGCGATGCCGCGCGTATATGACGCGCTGGTCCTCGAGCAGGACGCCGGCAACAAGCTCGTCGAGCAGGGGCTGACGTTCGAGGTCGAGCAGCAGCTGGGCGACGGCGTCGTGCGCACGATCGCGATGGGTTCGTCCGACGGACTGAAGCGCGGCATGAAGGTCCGCAACACCGGAGACAACATCAAGGTGCCGGTCGGCCCGGGCGTGCTGGGGCGCGTGATGGACGTGCTCGGGCGACCGATCGACGAGCGTGGCCCGATCCTGTCCGACGAGCGGCGCGGGATTCACCAGCCCTCGCCGACGTTCGAGGAGCTGTCGCCCTCGGTCGAGCTGCTCGAGACGGGGATCAAGGTCATCGACCTGATCTGCCCGTTCGCGAAGGGCGGCAAGATCGGCCTGTTCGGCGGCGCTGGCGTGGGCAAGACCGTGACCATGCTGGAACTGATCAACAACATCGCCACGCAGCACTCGGGCCTGTCGGTGTTCGCCGGCGTCGGTGAGCGCACGCGCGAGGGCAACGACTTCTATCACGAGATGTCGGACGCCAAGGTCATCGTGCAGGAAGACCTTTCGAAATCGAAGGTGGCGATGGTGTTCGGGCAGATGAACGAGCCCCCGGGCAACCGCCTGCGGGTCGGCCTGACGGGGCTGACGATGGCCGAGCGCTTCCGCGACGAGGGCCGCGACATCCTGTTCTTCGTCGACAACATCTACCGCTACACGCTGGCCGGCACCGAAGTGTCGGCGCTGCTCGGCCGGATGCCGTCGGCGGTGGGCTACCAGCCGACGCTGGCCGAGGAGATGGGCCGGCTGCAGGAGCGCATCACTTCGACCAAGACCGGCTCGATCACCTCCATCCAGGCGGTCTACGTGCCGGCCGACGACCTGACCGACCCGTCGCCCGCGACCACCTTCGGCCACCTGGACGCGACCGTCGTTCTCAGTCGCGAGATCGCTTCGCTCGGCATCTACCCGTCGGTCGACCCCCTCGACTCGACGTCCCGCCAGATCGACCCGCACGTGGTCGGTGAAGAGCACTACAACACTACGCGCCGTGTGCAGGCGACGCTGCAGAAATACAAGGAACTGCGCGACATCATCGCGATTCTGGGCATGGACGAACTGTCGCCCGAGGACAAGCTGGCGGTGGCGCGTGCTCGCAAGCTGCAGCGCTTCCTGTCGCAGCCGTTCCACGTGGCTGAGGTGTTCACCGGCTCACCAGGGAAGTACGTGCCGCTGAAAGAGACCATTCGCGGCTTCAGGATGATCGTCGACGGCGAGTGCGACGCGCTCCCCGAGCAGGCGTTCTACATGGTCGGCACGATTGACGAGGCGTTCGAGAAGGCGAAGACGCTGCAGTAGCGCGCGCTACGCACGGGAAAGCAGATGGCCACCACCATTCAAGTCGACGTCGTCAGCGCGGAAGAGTCCATCTTCTCGGGCCTGGCGGAGTTCGTTGTGCTGCCCGGCGAGACCGGCGAGCTCGGCATCTTTCCGCGGCATGCACCGCTGATCACGCGCATCCGGCCAGGGGTCGTGCGCATCAAGGTGGCGGACCAGAGCGCTGAAGAGCAGGTATTCGTCGCGGGCGGCATCCTCGAGGTGCAGCCGCACCTCGTGACCGTTCTCGCCGACACCGCGATCCGCGGCAAGGACCTCGACGAGGCCAAGGCCCGGGAGGCACTGGCCGCGGCCGAGGAAGCGCGCAAGAACGCCACCAGCGAGCTCGAGATCGCCAAGGTCGAGGCCGAGATGTCGTCCATTGCGGCGCAACTCGCCGCGATCCGCAAGCTGCGCATCCGCTAGCCGTACGATTTGTACAAACCCTAAGGGCAGCGCGCGCTGCCCTTTTTTTCTCGCGACCTCGTCCCAGCATGTGGGAGAGTACGGAGGAATCATGTTCAACGGCAGGATCCTGGTGGCGACTGACGGCTCCGAGCTGTCCGGCAAGGCGGTGACGGCGGCGGTGAAACTGGCGAGCGCGCTCCGCGCGGAACTGGTGGCCTTTACCGTTCTTCCCGTTTATCCCTACTCGCGTATCGGCGAGTCGAGCGGCATCGCAGCCGAGAGCCACCAGGCGCAGGCCGGTGCCGAGGCGAGCGAGCGGCTCACCCAGGTGGAGCGCATCGCGCGTGACGCGGGCGTGTCGTGCCACACCTCGATGCTCGAAGACGACGAGCCGTTCCGGGCGATCATCGCTGCCGCGGAGAAGCACGACTGCGGCCTGATCGTGATGGCATCGCATGGCAGGCGTGGCGCCCGGGCCTTGCTGCTCGGCAGCGAAACCCAGCGCGTGCTGGCGCATACAACACGACCCGTACTGGTCGTGCGCTGACGCCGCGCGAATCCAGTGTCGCGCGTTCGCGGGATGGAGCGCGCTGGCGCAGGTCTGCCGATTGCTCCGCCCGGCGCGGCTACCTAGACTCGCCCCCTCGCACCGACGTGCGATTCCCACGATAACGACACGGAAGACAGGAGACGGGCATGACTGGTAAGTGGAAAGTGGCCGCAATCGCGGTCGCGCTGGCGGTGGGAAGCACGGCTCCCGCCCACGCGCAGCAGAACATCGAAAAGCTCAAGCAGATGAAGGTCTCGGGCACGGACCTCAACATCCCGGTGGTGCCGCAGACCGGCAAGAATGCCGACGCGATCCGCGAGAACCTGAAGAAGATCAAGCTGCCGCCCGGCTTCAAGATCGATCTGTACGCGATCGTTCCGGACGCGCGGCACATGGCAGTGGCGCCAAGCACGAACATGCTGTTCGTCGGGACGCGCAAGACGACCGTGTGGGCGGTGACCGACCGCAACGGCGACATGGTTGCCGACGAAGTGAAGCCCTTCGCGCCTTCGCTGAAGTTCCAGGTGCCCAACGGAGTTTGCTGGACGAAGGATGGCTTCCTGATCATTGCCGAGCACAATCGCGTGCTCAACTTCCCTGCCGCCGAGTTCTTCTACGAGGGTCCGGACGTTGCCGTAATCGAAGTGGTGCCGCAGGGCCAGCTGGTCCCGGTCGAGGAGGAGTCCTACAACCACGGGGCCCGCACCTGTCGCGTCGGGCCGGACGGGATGCTGTACATCACCCTGGGCCAGCCGTACAACGTGCAGCCCGCAAACAAGGTGGCGATGTACGAGAAGCTCGGCATCGGTGGCATGGTCCGCATGAACGCGTTCGACGGCAGCAAGCGCGAGGTCTATGCCGTCGGCGTGCGCAACTCGGTCGGCATGGACATCAACCCGAAGGACAAGACGGTCTGGTTTACTGACAACCAGACCGACGGGATGGGCGATGACACGCCTCCGGGTGAACTGAATCGCATTACCAAGACCGGCGAGCACTTCGGCTACCCGTTCATCCACGGCCACAACGTCAAGATCGCGGGCACGTCGGCAGCGCCGGACCTGAAGGACATGAAGGCCCCGGCAAGCTGGACGCCGCCCCAGATCGAGTTCCCGGCGCACCAGGCCCAGCTCGGCATGACCTTCTACACGGGCAAGATGTTCCCGGCCAAGTACCAGGGCGGCATCTTCGTCGCGGCGCACGGCTCCTGGAACCGCACGACGCCGAGCGGCGCGCTGGTCAACTTCGTCTCGCTGAAGGCGGACGGAACGGCCGACAAGTCCGAAGTGTTCGCCGAGGGATGGCTCGACAGCGCAACCGGCACGTATCGCGGCCGGCCGGTGGACGTGGCGGTGATGAAGGACGGGTCCCTGCTCGTGTCCGACGACTTCGCCGGCGCCCTGTATCGCATCTCGTACCAGCCCTGAGCGCATGGCTGTTCGCTCCGTGACCACCGCCGCCGTCTGCGCGGCGGTGGTCCTGCTTCAGCCGATGGTGGGCGCCGACGACGCTGCCGCGCAGGATGTGGCGGCCGGTCGGCGCAAGGCCATCGCATGCCAGGGGTGTCACGGCATGGACGGGCTGGCCAAGATGCCGGACGCGCCGAACCTCGCCGCCCAGCCGGCAAACTACCTCGAGCGCGAGTTGCGTGCCTATCGCTCCGGTGCTCGCCGCAGCGAGGTGATGTCAGTGGCCGCGAAGGCACTGAGCGATGCCGACATCCGTGATGTCGCCGCCTACTACGCGGCCATTCGAATCGAAATCAAGGACGTCCCGCAGTGACGGCGGTTGCGCTCTTGCGCGACTGCGCGACTGCGCGCGATGCGCATCGGCACGCTCCCTGGGCATTGATGCTCTTCACGCTGGCGGCGCACGGGCAGGCGCCGGCGACGCTCGACAAGGTGGTGATCACGCCGACCCGCAGCGAACGCGCCGCGCTCGACGTGCCGGCATCCGTCGACGTCATCGAGCGCGATGAGGTGCGCGACGGTCAGTGGCGCGTGAACCTGTCGGAATCGCTCCCGCGGGTGCCGGGTGTCGTTGCGCTCAATCGGCAGAACTACGCGCAGGACCTGCAGATCTCGATTCGCGGATTCGGTGCGCGCTCGACGTTCGGAGTGCGCGGCGTGCGGCTCTATCTGGATGGAATTCCGGCAACGACGCCCGACGGTCAGGGGCAGGTGTCGAACTTCCCGCTGAACGCCGTGGACCGCATCGAGGTCCTCCGCGGGCCGTTTTCGGCGCTGTACGGCAACTCCTCGGGTGGCGTGATCGCAATGACCACGCGGGTCGGCGGTGATGGCCCTGCGACGGAAGTCTCCGGGGCGGCGGGTGGATACGGGACCTGGCGGCTTGGAATAGACACCGAGGGCGGCAACGACCGCATGTCCTTCGCGCTCGACGGCAGCCGCTTCTCTACCGAGGGCTACCGGGAGCACAGCGCGGCGCGACGCGATGTGGTCAACCTGCGTGCAGCCGCAGTGACGCCGCTCGGCCAGCTGCGCCTGTCTGTGAACGGCCTCGATATGCCGGACGCACAGGACCCGCTCGGCCTGACGCGCGCGCAGGCGGCGGCGGATCCCCGGCAGGCGGCGCCCCAGGCGCTGCAGTTCAATACCCGCAAGTCTGCACGGCAGGCGCAACTCGGGGGCGAACTGGCGAGTGACCTGGGTGGAGGATGGAGCTCCAATGTCGTCGCGTGGTTCGGCACGCGCGATATCACCCAGTTCCAGGCGATCCCGGTGGCTGTGCAGGCGAGCCCGACCCACCCTGGCGGCGTGATCGACTTCGAGCGCGAGTTCGGCGGCGTAGACGCGCGCGTGCAGCGCTCGTTCGACCGCACCACGCTGACGTTCGGTGTGACGACGGAGCGCATGAACGAGGACCGCCGGGGCTACGAGAACTTCATCGGCCCGGCGCTCGGGGTCATGGGGCGGCTGCGACGCGACGAACAGAACACCGTGACGTCGAGCGATGCCTATGCGCAGCTCGAGGCGGATCTTGCCGCGCGCTGGAAGCTGACGGCGGGCGTCCGTGCTTCACGCGTCGAGTTCCGCAGCGATGACCGTTATCTCTCGAACGGCAACGATTCCGGCCAGGTCGAGGCGAGCAGCGTCAACCCGGTGGTGGGCATCGTGTATCGAGCCAGCCCGAGCACCAGCTTGTACGCGTCGTACGGGCGCGGATTCGAGACGCCGACCCTGAACGAGCTCGCCTACCGGCCCGACGGCAGCGCGGGGCTCAATACATCCCTGCAGCCGGCACGCAGCAACAACGTTGAAGTCGGCTGGAAGTTCATTCCATCGGCCGCGCTGAGCGCATCGGTGGCGCTGTTCGGAGTGCGCACGGAGGACGACATCGTCGTGCTGACGAACTCGGGCGGGCGCTCATCGTTCGGCAATGCAGCCGCGACCGAGCGCAGCGGGATCGAGGCGAGCCTGTTCTGGCGCGCGGCGCCCGACTTCTCGCTCCAGGCGGCGCTGGCGGCCATTCGGGCGATCTATTCCGAGCCCTTCGCGATCTGCCTGGGCGCCCCGTGCTCGCGGCCGACCCTCGTGATACCCGCCGGGAACCGGCTGCCGGGAATTCCGGCGGAAACTTTATTCATCCGCGCCGATTACCGCACACATGGCGTCGACCTCGGGGCCGAGTGGCGAGCACAGTCACGGCTGCCGGTCGATGACCGCAATACGGACTTTGCAGCCGGGTGGGGCGTGGTGAACCTCTCGGCGCAACGGTCATTCATTGCGGGCAGTTGGAATCTCCGTGCTTTTTTTCGCATCGACAACGTGCTGGACGCGCGATACATCGGATCGGTGATCGTCAACGAAGGCAACGGCCGGTTCTTTGAGCCGGCACCCGGCCGGTCCTGGACCGTCGGGCTCGACGCGAGGTACTGAACGATGCTGAAGCGCCAATGGATCCTGAATGCTGCCGCGGTCGGCGCGATCGCGCTGATCGCTGCCTGCGGGTCGACACCGGGCGGACGGCCCGACGCCGCCCCATCCGCGCCCGCTGCGGCGGCGGCACCTGCCGCAGCCCCCGTGACCTCGTCGACACCATCCGGTCGTCGCCTCGCGGCGCGCGATCCGGCGCTCGAGCAGTGGAAACGACAGGCGGCCGAAAGGATCCACCAGGCCAACAGCAAGCAGCTGTTCGAGGGTCGCCCGCACCACCTCCTGCAGGGGGTCATCGTCGCCGACGTCACGGTGGACAGGGACGGGAAGGTAATACGCTCCAAGATCGTCCGGTCGCCCGGCATCGCCCGCCTCGATAACGCGGTGCAGGCCTCCCTGAAGTCGGCTTCGCCGCTGCCGGCACCGCCTGCGGCCCTGGTCAAGACCGGCCCGATCACGTTCTCCGAGACGTGGCTGTTCACCGACGACAGCCGCTGGCGCCTCCGTACCCTCGCTCAGCCGCAGGAGTAGCGAAAAAGCGTCACTTTTCCCCGCTGGGAGCGGGGCATCTCCATTGGCCTTGGACCCGGCAGGGACTTTCTACCGTGCCTCTGTCAACCTCCGGCCCGGCTGTTTCGTTAGCCGCACTGAGCCTGTGGGGACTGGGGAAACGATCGGTCAGGGCAGGCTCCAATCATCCAAACCATCGTTCCAGGACCAAGAAATGAAAAAACTCATTGCTGCTCTGATCGCCACGGCCTTCGCGTCGGGCGTTGCGTTCGCCCAGGACAAGAAGGAAGAGGCGAAGGCCGACGCCAAGCCGGCCGCCGCCGCTCCGGCGAAGAAGGAAGCCGCCAAGCCGGCGAAGAAAGAGGCCGCCAAGCCGGCGAAGAAGGAAGCTGCTCCCGAGAAGAAGGAAGCCGCTCCGGCCGCGAAAGCTGAAGAGAAGAAAGCCGCCGAGCCCGCGAAGAAGTAATCGCGCCGGTCTCGAAGGAAAGGCAGGCCTCTCGGGCCTGCCTTTTTTTTATTCGGACCGCAATGCCTCGGCGATCTCGGCGCAGGTCAGCGGCGCCCGGACCGCGACGCGCTTTTCGCGCGAGCTGGCGCCCGACAGCAGGTCGAGTGCCGACCTGGCGACGCCCAGGCGAAGCGCCAGGAATTCCAGCAGGGCGGCATTGGCCCGCCCGTCGGCTGGACGGGTTGCGATCGCGATCTTCAGGCGGTCGCCGTGGATGCCGACGACCGCGGTCCGCCGCGCGCCGGGCTGCACGTGCAGCGCCAGAACGAGACCTCCGGCGCGCGAACTGAGCCAGCGGGGAGGCCCCGCCGTGCGAAAATCGCCGACTTCAGGCTCAACCATCCGGCCCGCCCTCGTGAAACCCCACAACGACACGCTGCTGCGCGCACTCCTGCGGCAGCCGACCGAGTACACCCCGGTGTGGCTGATGCGTCAAGCCGGGCGCTATATGGCGGAGTACAACGCGACTCGCAAGCGCGCCGGCAGCTTCCTCGGCCTGGCGAAGTCGCCCGCGTTTGCCACCGAAGTCACGATGCAGCCGATCGATCGCTTTCCGCTCGACGCCGCCATCCTGTTTTCCGACATCCTCACCGTGCCTGACGCGATGGGGTTGGGCCTGTACTTCGCGGAAGGCGAGGGGCCGAAATTCGAGCGTCCCGTCCGCACCGAAGCGGATGTTGCCCGGCTGACTGCGCCCGATCCCGGCGCCGAGTTGCGCTACGTGACGGATGCCGTGCGCGAAATACGCAGGGCGCTGGCCGGCCGCGTCCCGCTGATCGGCTTCTCCGGCAGCCCGTTTACGCTGGCCTGTTACATGGTCGAGGGAGGCGGGTCTGACGATTTCCGCCTGATCAAGACGATGATGTACGCGCGTCCTGACCTGCTGCACGCGATTCTTAGAGTGAATGCGAAGGCCGTGGCGGATTACCTCAACGCCCAGATCGAAGCGGGTGCGCAAGCAGTGATGATCTTCGATACGTGGGGCGGCGCCCTGGCGGATGGGGCCTACCAGGCCTTTTCGCTCGCCTACATGCGCCAAGTGGTGGCCCAACTGAAGCGCGAGCGCGATGGCGAACGGGTGCCGTCGATCGTGTTCACCAAGGGCGGCGGGCTATGGCTCGAAGGCATCGCCGACACGGGATGCGATGCCGTAGGCGTCGACTGGACGGTCAATCTCGGACGGGCGCGGGCGCAGATCGGCAATCGCTGCGCCCTGCAGGGCAACCTCGATCCGATGGCGCTGTTCGCGCCGGCCGATGTCATTCGCTCGCAGGCGGCCCAGGTGCTCGACGCGTTTGGCCCACCCCGCAATGCGGATGGCACGTGGGCCGGGCACGTTTTTAATCTCGGTCACGGAATCTCCCAGTTCACTCCGCCCGAAAACGTCGCAATCCTGGTCGATGCGGTCCACAGTCACAGCCGGACTTTGCGCACGTGAGCGGTCACTTTGCGGCGAGAGCGAGTGTGCCGTGGTACTTGACTTATTCACAAAAGCTCAGGCCATTTGATCGCTGTCCCTGAATCGGGAAAGACTGCTCCGCGCCTTCGGCTCGGGGCGTCAAGCCATTGATTTTATTAGGCAAGATTTTTCAGCCGGGAATCCTCGCTTCCGAATGGGGCCAGTTCCCATGCGGGTTTTCGGGGCACGAGGGGGGCTTTTCCACAAAGTTGTCCACAGCTTTTCGGCGGCATCTTGCGGCCCCTGTTTTTTCAGTGACTTAGCCGTTTTCCTTCACGTCTTACCTGATCATGGCGCTGCCTTCTCCTGAAGCTTGCTTCGCTCGCGTCGTGGTCGACGTCCCGATGGCGCAGCCGCTCGACTACCGGATGAGTCTATCGACTGGCAGGCCTGGCAATGCTTGCCTGGTACCCGTCGGAAGGCGGCGGCACGTTGGTCTGATCGTGGATGTCGTCCCGGGGTCCGAGGTGGAACCCGGGCGGCTGAAGGACGTCATGGCCGTGGTTGCCGAGGTCGAGCCGTTGAATCGCCACTGGCTCGACTTCACCCAATTCGCCGCCGACTACTACCAGCATCCGTGGGGCGAGGTGGCGATTGCCGCGCTGCCGCCCATCATGAGGTCCGCGCCGGGGCCCCGGTTCGCGCAGTCGATCGCGCGCATCAGGAAGCGCGTGGTGACCTCGGCGCCGGCGACCGATACCGCGCGGCGGCTGACGGCCGAACAGCACGGGGCCGTTGGCACGCTGGCCGGCGCCCGGGGTTTCGGCGTGTTCCTGCTGTTCGGCATCACGGGCAGCGGCAAGACCGAGGTCTACCTGCGCGCGATCGAGGATCGCCTGCGCGCGGCGCCAATGGGGCAGGTGCTGCTGCTGGTGCCGGAGATCAACCTGACCCCCCAGCTCGAGGCGCTGCTGCGCTTGCGCTTCGGCGACCTGGGTGTGGTAGCGCTGCACAGCGGGCTCGCCGACGGGGAGCGCTCGGCCGCCTGGCTGGCGGCCCACGAAGGGCGTGCCCGCATCGTGGTCGGCACGCGTCTCGCGGTCTTCGCGTCGCTGCCGTCGCTGGCCCTGGTCGTCGTGGACGAGGAGCACGACCCGTCGTACAAGGCGGGCGAGGGCGTGCGTTACTCGGCGCGCGACCTGGCGATCAAGCGCGCCCAGATGCTCGGCATTCCGGTCGTGCTGGGGTCGGCAACACCTTCGCTGGAGAGCTGGGCAGCCGCGCAGGCAGGCCGGTACCAAGTGTTGCGGCTGACCCAGCGGGCGACAGACGACGCGGCCGAGCTGCCGACGGTCGAGCTGGTCGACCTGCGCGCTCCGGAAGGGAAGGCGGCGTCCGGGATCGCCGCGCCCGTCGCCGATGCGCTGCGCGCGACCCTGGAGCGGCGCGAGCAATCCCTGGTCTTCCTCAACCGGCGCGGCTACGCGCCGGTGGTCGCCTGCGACGCCTGCGGCTGGCTGTCGCGCTGCCCGCAGTGCTCGGCGTTTTCCGTGTTCCACAAGCCTGATCGGACCTTGCGCTGCCACCACTGTGGCTTCAAGGACCGGGTTCCAGCGGCCTGCCCAACCTGCGGCAACCAGGCGCTGCAGGGAGTGGGGCATGGGACACAGAGAATCGAGGAACGGCTGCGGGAACTGATGCCAACGGCCCGGGTGATGCGGATCGATCGCGATTCGACGCGGCGGCGCCATGCCGCGGAGCAGGCCTTCGACGCGGTCCATGCGGGCGATGTCGACGTGCTTGTCGGGACCCAGATGATCGCGAAGGGGCACGATTTCCAGCGGGTCGCGCTGGTGGTGGTACTGAGCCCCGATGGCCAGCTCGCATCCCACGACTTTCGGGCGCCCGAGCGCCTCTTCTCCACCCTCGTGCAGGTTGCCGGGCGCGCAGGGCGCGGTGGGCATGCGAGCCGGGTGCTGCTCCAGACCCGGTTCCCGTCGCACCCACTGTTTGCGGCCCTGGCCCGCCACGATTACGCGGCGTTCGCCGATGCGCAGCTGGCGGAGCGACGGGCAGCCGGGATGCCGCCCTACACGCACCAGGCGCTGCTGACGGCCGAGGCGCGGACCATGGAGGCGGCGCTCGCGTTCCTTGGCGATGCGCGCGAGCGGGCTCCCGAGGTGGAGTCGATCCGGATGTTCGACCCGGTCCCGATGGCCCTGCAGAAACTGGCGGGCGTGGAGCGGGCCCAGTTGCTGGTTGAAGCCGACCGCCGGGCGCCGTTGCAGGCCTTCCTGCGCTCGTGGCTCGCTGAACTGCGCTCCCGTCGCGCGCGGGTGAGGTGGCAGATCGAGGTCGATCCCCAGGAAATCTGAGTCCGGCGCGCACGCGGAGGGAATAATCGGGCGATCGGCCCTGTTCACCGCATGTCATTCACTAAAGGAGAATTGCATGCGCCACCTGCTGATCGCCCTGGCCGCCGTCGCCCTGTCGGCTTGTTCTTCCATGGAAGGCATGATGAAGTCGGCCCCGGCCGCGCCGACCATGACCTCGAACGGCGTGCTGACGAACAGCGCCGGCATGACCCTGTACACGTTCGACAAGGACGCCGCCGGCAGCGGCAAGAGCGTCTGCAACGGGCCCTGCGCCACCAACTGGCCCCCGCTGATGGCAGCGGCCGATGCGAACGCTTCGGGTGACTACACGATCGTCACGCGCGATGATGGCGGCAAGCAGTGGGCATACAAGGGCAAGCCGCTGTATCTGTGGATCAAGGACAGCAAGCCGGGCGACAAGACCGGTGACGGCGTGAACAACGTGTGGCGCGTCGCACATCCCTAGTCTCACTGAGTGACGGAGGTCGGATGGCGGCGTTCGGTACGGCGGAACTCGAGGCGGTGGTGCCGCGGTTGCGGCGCTACGCCCGGGCGCTGACCGGTAATCGGGAAGCCGCCGATGACCTTACCCAGGACACCCTGGAGCGCGCCTGGAGCAAACGCACACTCTGGCAGCCGGGCACCAACCTGCGGGCCTGGATGTTCACCGTGATGCACAACGTGTTCATCAACGGCATACGGAGTGCCCGGCCGACCGTTTCACTCGAGGACGTATCCGCGGACGACACCGGTGCGGCATCGGGGACGTCGGTGGAGACGGGTGTCGTCCTGGGCGAACTGGGGCGGGCGCTGACCCTGTTGCCGGAGGAGCAGCGCGAAGTGCTCCTGCTCGTGGGACTGGAGCAGTTCAGCTACGCGGAGGCGTCGGACGTGCTTGGCGTTCCCGTGGGCACGGTGATGTCACGGCTGTCGCGTGGCCGCGAGCGCTTACGCATCCTGCTGGAAGCGGGTGGTACCGCATCGGAACGGCCCGCAAACCTGCGACGTGTGAAATGAACAAGGCCCTTACTGACGAACTGCTGCACGCTTACGTCGACAACGCGTTGACCGACGAGGAGCGGCGCGAAGTCGAGCACTGGATCGCCGAGGATGCGGCGGCCGCCCAGCGCGTGCGTGCGTACCTCGAACAGAACGCCGCGCTGCACGCCCTGTTCGATCCGGTCCTGGCCGAGCCGCATTCGCTGCGCGTGCGGCCGCCGGGCAACGCGGCGAATGCGTCGCGCTGGCTGGCTCTCGCCGCCACGCTGGTGCTGGGTGTCGGCATCGGATTCACGGTGCGGAGCTGGCAGGGCGCCTCCCGGGCGCCGGTCACGATCGCCCGGGAAGCTGCGCTGGCGTACGTCGCCTACGTCCCCGAGGTGCGGCACCCGGTCGAGGTGACGTCCGCGGAAGAGAAGCACCTGGTGGCGTGGCTGTCCAAGCGCCTCGATGCGCCGCTGCGGGCCCCCTCGCTGGCGGGCTTTGGCTACCAGCTGCTCGGGGGACGCCTGCTGCCGGCGACCAGCCCCGACGATCCGGCGCCCCTCGCGCTGCTGATGTACGAGAACCCCCAGGGCAAGCGCCTGTCGCTGCTCGTGAAGCGCGAGGCGAACAACGCCGAGACTTCGTTCCGCTTCAGCGAGGACCAGGGCGCGCGCGTGTTCTACTGGATCGACGGGCCGTTCGGGTATGCGCTGGCCGGCGACCTTGAGCGCGGTGAACTGCAGAAGATCGCGCGGGGCGTCTATCAGCAGCTGAATCCGTAGCGCGTGCAGGACGAAAGGAAAAACGGGCGCCGCGGCGCCCGTTTCCGTCTTTCGACTGCCGAGCTACTTGGCGGCCGCGATCATGTGCTCCACGGCGGCGCGAATCTCGGCGTCGCTGGCGCTGGCGAGCCCGCCCTTCGGCGGCATCGCGCCCTTGCCCTTCAGGACAGCAGCGGTCAACGCATCGGCGCCCTGCTTGATGCGCGGCGCCCACGCGGCCTTGTCGCCGAACTTCGGCGCGCCGGCGACGCCCGCAGCGTGACAGGCATTGCAGCCTGACGCGTAGACCTTGGCGCCATCGGCCTTGCTGCTCGCCGCAGCGGCGGGGGCTCCGCCGCCGCTCTTCGCCGCGGCCGCCGGAGCCGGGGCCGCGCCGGCCGCTGGCGCCGCTGCTTGGCCGCCGCCCGTATTGAACATGTAGAGCACCGCCGCTTTCATTTCCGCATCGGTCAGGCTCGCCATGCCGCCTCGAGCCGGCATGCCGGCGTGGCCGTGGATCGCAGAGTTCGTCACCACGTCGACTCCCTGCGACACCCGCTTGGCCCAGGCCGTGCGGTCGCCGATGCGCGGCGCACCGCCCTTGCCGGTCTCGTGGCAGCCGGAGCAGACCTGCTTGACGATCTCTTCGCCGCTGCGGACGGCGCTGGCGGTTGCCCTGGCCGCGGGCGCGTCCGGCTCCTTGAACTTGGCGCCGGACTGGTTGGCCATGTAGGCCACGGCGCGCGCCACCTCGACCTGGTCGAGGTCCGGATTGCCTCCCTTGGATGGCATCGCCTTGAAGCCCTCGACGGCATGCTTCACCAGCGTATCGAATCCCTGCTTGATGCGCGGGGCCCATGCGCCGGCGTCTCCCGTCTTCGGCGATCCCGCTGCGCCGGTCGCATGGCACGCCGCACACGCGCTCTTGTAGACAGCGTCACCCGCCTGCAACGTTCGCGCGCCGTCGGCCTGCTTGACGGCGACCATGCCCACGGGCCGGAGGCGCTCGGCGATGGCCTCGGGCGTCATCGCATCCGAACCTGCGCCGCCGGTCTTGCTGCCGGTCACGAAGTTCACCAGAAGGATGATGACGATCACGGGCACCACGAACGCGAGAATGACGACGGTGATCAGCTGACGCGGGGTCTTGATCAGGGCGTTGTGCTGGTCGGACATGCGTGGCTCCTGGCCTTGGCAGCGATGCGCAGTGGCGATGTTGAAGGGTTCGTGGAACGAACCCGCGAAGCGTTCAAGTATAGCTTGCGACGGTACGGAGCCTTGGGCGAGCCATTGATTTCATTCGGCTTTCGCCCGGTCGCCCGGGGGACGGGCGAGGCAGAAACCGCTACCATTCGCCCTCGCTTCGACCGCCCCGGCGCAGGGGTGGTCAGCAAGCGCCCGTAGCTCAGTTGGATAGAGTACTGGCCTCCGAAGCCAGGGGTCGTGGGTTCGAGTCCCGCCGGGCGCGCCACTTGACGCGCAACAGATCGCCGGTCCACGTCCGGCTGACATATTCAGAAGGCGCCTCCAATCGTGTCCATCACGCCGACCAGCATCACCCTGCACTCCACTTCACGTGTCCTCGAGATCGAGTACGACGACGGCCAGTCGTTCCGCCTGCCATTCGAATTCCTGCGCGTGTACTCGCCGTCGGCGGAGGTGCGTGGTCACGGGCCGGGCCAGGAAACGCTGCAGGTCGGCAAGAAGGACGTGACGATCGCCGCCCTGGAGCCCGTCGGCAACTATGCGGTGCAGCCGTACTTCTCCGACGGCCACTCGAGCGGCATCTACTCCTTCGAGTACCTGCACGAGCTCGGCGTCAACCAGGGGCGCCTGTGGGCCGAGTACCTCGCCGCGCTAGAGGTGGAGGGCGCCAGCCGCGAAGCCGGCGCCGCCGGAAACGGCGCGTTCGAGGCTGGCGGCGGGGCGCGTTGCGGGCACCATTGAGACCGGCCGCTCCTGGCGGCGCGCGTATCCTTTCCGCATGAACGACAAGCGCGAATCCACCACGCACTTCGGCTTCAGCGACGTCGACGAGGCGGAGAAGGCCCGGAAGGTCGCCGGCGTCTTCGATTCGGTGGCAACCAAGTACGACGTGATGAACGACGTCATGTCGGCCGGCCTGCACCGCGTATGGAAGGCCTTCACGGTGCGGCAGGCGAATGTGCGGCCCGGCATGAAGGTTCTCGACATCGCGGGAGGCACGGGCGACCTCGCGAAGGCCTTTGCGCGGCGCGCCGGCGCGACCGGCGAGGTATGGCTCACGGACATCAACGGCTCGATGCTCGCGGTCGGGCGCGATCGGCTTCTCGACAGCGGCCTGCGCCTGCCGCTCGCGCAGTGCGACGCCGAGAAGCTGCCGTTCCCGGACGCGCACTTCGACCTCGTGTCCGTCGCGTTCGGCTTGCGCAACATGACGCACAAGGACATTGCCCTGGCGGAGATGCAGCGTGTCCTGAAGCCTGGCGGGCGCCTGCTCGTGCTGGAGTTTTCCCGCATATGGCAGCCGCTCGCGCCTCTCTACGATGCGTACTCGTTCAACGTGCTGCCGTGGCTCGGCAGGAAGATCGCGGGGGACAGCGACAGCTACCGCTACCTTGCCGAGTCGATTCGCATGCACCCGCCGCAACAGGAGCTGGCCAATTTGATGGAACAAGCCGGTTTCGACCATGTCCAATGGTTCAACCTGACGGCAGGCGTCTGCGCCCTGCACGTCGGCACCAAGTACTGACCCCGGAGGATTGATGAAGAAGTTGCTGGCCGGTCTGATGATCGGCGCTGTTGCCGCGAGCTTCGCCCTGGACGTCGAGGCGCAGCGGCGGTTGGGAGGTGGCAGGAATTTCGGCAAGCAATCGCCGACGGTGCAGCAGCGGCAGGCGACGCCGCAGGCTGCGCCACAGACATCGCCGCAGGCCGGCGCCACGCAGCAGGCTCCCGGCGCTACGGCCGCCCGGCCGGGCGCGACCCCGACCGCGACGCCGCCGCGCAGTCCTTGGCGCGGCGCCCTGATGGGACTGGCCGCGGGCCTCGGCATCGCCGCGCTTGCATCGTGGCTTGGGGTCGGAGAAGCGCTGACGATGCTGCTGACCGTCCTGGTCATCGGACTCGGGCTGATGCTCGTCGTCGGCCTCGTCCTGCGCCGCCTGCGACCCGAGCAGCCGCCGGCCTACAGCGCGGCGGGCGCGGGCCGCGGGCCGGGCACGTATGCGAACGTGGGATACGAGACGACACCTGCGCCGACGCCGGTGCAGCGCGTCGCTGTCGAGCCGGTCGCGCCGGCCCGTCCGGGCTCGGCGATGGACGAGTTCGCGCGGCCGGGCGCGGGCGGCTCGGCGTCCGCTCAGCCGTTTGGCGTGCCGGCCGGATTCGACACGGCGGCGTTCCTCGCCGCGGCCAAGAGCCACTACGGCGAGCTGCAGCAGGCGTGGGACACAGGCAACCTCGACGAGCTGTCGGAGTTCACGACCAACGAGATGTTCATCGCGCTGACGCACGAACTGCGCGCGCGTGCCGGCCACTCGAAAACGGACGTCGTGTCGCTCGATGCCGAGCTGCTTGGGATCGAATCGACCGCAGACGAGCACATCGCCAGCGTCAAGTTCGACGGCACGCTGCGTGTCGACGGGCAGATCGAGCGCGTATCGGAAGTGTGGAACCTGTCGAAGCCGGTCCGCGGCGGTGGATGGGTGCTGGCGGGAATTCAGCAATTGGCATAGTGATAGTGCCGCGGGGGGCGGGGAAGGCGAAGGGCAGCCGCACGGGCGCCCCTTCCTCCGTCAGACTCGGGCGCTTCGGAGCAGGAGCTGCGGTCGCGCCGCGCGCCCCGAAATCCGCATGGACACCCAGGGACTGATTTTTCGGGCGGCGACCAGGGAAGACGTCCCTGCGATCGTCCGCCTGCTGGCGGACGATCCGCTCGGCGCGCGTCGCGAGCAGGACTCCGTGCCGCTTCCCGCGGATTACTACTCGGCATTCGAAGCGATCGAGCGGGATCCGAACAACGAACTGGTCGTCGTCGAGGATGCCGGGCACCGGATCGTCGGCGTGCTGCAGATGACCTTCATCCCGTACCTGACATATCGCGGGGGATGGCGCGCGCTGATCGAGGGCGTGAGGGTCGCGCGGGACGTGCGTTCGAGCGGCATCGGACGCGAGCTATTCGTCTGGGCCATCGAGCGCGCGAAGGACAGGGGGTGTCACATGGTCCAGTTGACGTCGGACAAGGCTCGGGTCGACGCGATCCGCTTCTATGAAGCCCTGGGTTTTGTCGCCTCGCACGAGGGCATGAAGCTGCATCTGGCTGGAGGCACGTGACGCCCGGCAGCGTGTTGCCCTGGCCAGCCCCACTACACTTCGCTTCATGATCGATCAGTGGCTCAACCAGGGCGCGGTAGCGGTGCTGAACCGGATGCTTGCGCGCGAGGCGTGGGCGCGCGCGAAGCTGGCGCCCTTCGCCGGCCGAAGCGCGCGCTTCGACGCGGCCCCCTTCGCCGTGCAGGTGGCGGTCGCCGCGGGCGGCGTGCTGACGACCAGCGAGCAGGCAACGCCCTCGGTCACAATCGGCCTCGCGCTCGCGTCACTGCCACTCGCCATGCTGGACCCGCAGGCCGCGATGAAGGACGTCCGGCTGCAGGGCGACGCGGAGTTCGCGCAGGCGCTTTCGTACGTGCTGCAGAACCTGCGGCCGGAGCCCGAGGAGGAACTGTCGCGCTTCGTCGGCGACGTCGCGGCGACGCGCATCGTGGGGCTGGTGCGGCTGAGCGCGACGCACTGGCGGCAGCTGGCCGAGGCCACGCTCGACAACACGGCGAACTACATCGTCACCGAGAACCCGATGGTCGTCGGGCGGGATGAGCTGTCGGCCTTCATGCAGGATGTCGCGCGCTTGCGCGACGACGTGGCCCGCCTCGAGAAGCGCATCGAACTGGTGGCGGCCCGCTAGTCGGTCGTCGTCACGGCCGCCCCTACAATCGTCGGCTATGCGTCTGATCCGGCTGCTGCGCATCCTGTCCGTCGTCTGGCGCTACCGCCTGGACGAGATCGCGGTAGCGAGCCTGCGCAGCCCGGTGCTGGTGCGCATCGTGGGCTGGACGGTCGGGCGCGCGCCGCGCGAGGCGCGCGCCGTGCGCATGCGCCGCGCGCTCGAGGACCTCGGCCCCATCTTCGTGAAGTTCGGCCAGGTGCTGTCGACGCGGCGCGACCTGCTGCCGCCCGACGTCGCCGATGAACTCGCGAAGCTGCAGGACCGCGTCCCGCCGTTCCCGTCGGACGTCGCGATCCGGGAGATCGAGCGCGGCCTGGGGCGGCCGGTCGACGAGGTGTTCGATCGCTTCGAGCGCGAGCCGGTCGCCTCGGCTTCGATCGCCCAGGTCCACTTCGCCGTCCTGAAGGACGGCCCCCACGCGGGCAAGGAAGTCGCGGTCAAGGTGCTGCGACCGAACATGCTGCGTGCGATCGACAAGGACCTCGCGCTGCTCGAGACCGGCGCGCTGCTGGTGGAGCGCCTGTGGCGCGACGGCAAGCGGCTGCGCCCGCGCGACGTCGTCGCCGAATTCGACAAGTACCTGCATGACGAGCTGGACATGATGCGCGAGGCGGCGAACGCCTCCCAGCTGCGCCGCAATTTCTCCGGGTCGAGGCTGCTGGTCGTCCCGGAGATGTACTTCGACTACTGCGCCGACAACGTGCTCGTGATGGAGCGGATGCACGGCATTCCGGTGAGCCAGATCGAGCGGCTGAAGGGCGCCGGCATCGACATCAAGAAGCTGTCGCGTGACGGGGTGACGCTGTTCTTCACGCAGGTGTTCGACCACGCGTTCTTCCATGCCGACATGCATCCCGGCAACATCCTGGTGGGCGTGAACGGCGACCAGTTCAACAAGTACATCGGACTCGACTACGGCATCGTCGGCACGCTGACGGAAACCGACAAGAACTACCTCGCGCAGAACTTCCTCGCGTTCTTCCAGCGCGACTACAAGCGCGTGGCCGAACTGCACATCGAGTCGGGCTGGGTGCCCGAAGGCACGCGGGTCGACGAGCTGGAAGGCGCGGTGCGCGCCTGCCTCGAGCCGGTGTTCGACAAGCCGCTGAAGGACATCTCGCTCGGCATCGTGCTGCTGCGGCTGTTCCAGGCATCACGCCGCTTCAACATCGAGATCCAGCCCCAGCTCGTGCTGCTGCAGAAGACGCTGCTGAACGTCGAGGGACTCGGTCGCCAGCTCGACCCGGACCTCGACCTCTGGAAGACGGCGAAGCCGTTCCTGGAGCGCTGGATGGAGGAGCAGGTCGGCCTGGGCGGTCTCGAGGCGCGCCTGAAGCGCGAGGCGCTGCAGTGGAGCTTCCTGTTGCCGCAATTGCCGCGCCTGGTGCACGGCGCCCTGACCCGCCACCAGGATGCTGATCGCCTGATCGACGAAGTGCGGGCCCTGCGCCGCGAGCAGCAGTTGACCAACCGCTGGTACGCGGCCGCCACCGTGCTCCTGATGATCGTGGTGGGAATCGCCGCCTGGGCCGTCTGGCGTGCCTGACGGGCGATGAACGGTCGGGGGCCGCGCCTGCCCGGGTTCGACACTGCCGACGATTGCACCTATTCTGAGCGAGCGGGGCCAAGCCCGCTTTCGACTCCAGTATCCGCTTCAATCCCTTTTCGAGCTGACACCATGACACGTCAACCGACCCTTGCCGTCGCGCTCCTGATCGCCGTCTTCGTGGCGGCTTGCGGCGGCGGCGGCGGCAACTCGCTGCCGCCCTCGCCCTGCTCGACCGACGCCTTCCGGGTGACGGCCGACGCGAGCGTGCCGGTGGGCAAGGCAGCCGGCGCGATGCTCGCGTCGTCATGCGGACCGGTCACCGACGTGCAGTGGCGGCAGACTGTGGGGACGACGCTGACTCTCCTGTCCGCCCGG
>JAOUJD010000176.1 GCA_029883565.1 Burkholderiaceae bacterium | reverse complement strand
GCGGGGATCCGGGTACGCAGGATCAGGTAGGCGATCGCGGTGCCGATGACGATGTCGATCAGGGCCGCCAGCCCGCAATAGAGGAGGGTATTGCGGATCATGCCGCTGGAGTCCTGGAACACCGTCGCGTAGTTGGCGATCGTCCAGGCATCCGGCAGCACCGAGAAGCTCCAGATCTTCGCGAACGACAGCACGAGCAGGCCGAGGTGCGGGCTGAGGACGACGAGCAGCACGAGCAGGATGCCCGCGTAGGCGAGCACCGCCTCCCACGGCCGCAGCCGGCGCTTGGCGATGCCGGCGCCGCCTTTCTGCAGGGTCGAGTAGTCCTTCCCCTTCATCACTCGCACCGACAGCCACAGGGCGAGGATGGAGAACGCGATCATGATCACGCTGATGACATACCCGAGCGGATCCTCCAGCCCGACCTGGGTGATCCTCAGGTAGGCCTGCGGAGCCAGCAGGTTCGTCTGGCCGAGCACCAGCGGCGTGCCGAGGTCGTCGAATACCTTCACGAACACCAGTGCCGCGCCGGCGAGGTAGCCAGGCATCGCGAGCGGGAACACGACGCGCGCGAACAGGCGCCAGCCGCGCGCCCCGAGATTCAGCGCGGCTTCCTCCATCGCGCCGTCGATCGACCGCAGCGCGACGATCAGGTTCATCAGGATGAACGGAAAATAGTGCAGGGTTTCGACGAAGATGACGCCGGTCAGCCCCTGCATGATCGGCAGCGACGTCCCCAGGTGCTCGTCGAGCAGCAGGTTGATCGAACCGGAGCGGCCGAAGACGAGTTGCATGGCCACTGCGCCGACGAAGGGCGGCATGATCAGCGGCAGGATTCCCAGAGTCTGGATCAGCAGCGCGCCGCGGAACTGGAAGCGCACCGTGATGTAGGCGAGCGGCACGGCGATCAGCGAAGCGAACAGCACGCTCGAGCTGGCAACGTACAGCGAGTTGCCGAACGACTCGCGCATCAGACCGGTCGAGAAGAACGTCCCGAAATGCCCGAGGGTGAAGGAGCCGTCGCCGTCACGGAAGGCGGTGACGAAGACGGTGCCGACGGGAACCAGAAGCAGCGCGAGCAGGAACGCGGCGATCGCCCCCAGCACCAGGAACGATCGCCACGATGCACCAAGCCGGCGCCTGAGCCGTTCCCCAGCGCCGATCGGCGGCGCCCCGCCGGCGCCGAGTGCCGCTGCCACCGGCCTACTTGATCAGGCCGGTGGCCTGCTCCGCCAGTTCAGCCGCCTTGGCGTAATTCTCGCGCGCCTTGCGGTTCCAGCTTTCCTCGAGGCCGGTGATCTGCTTGGAGACGGCCACTTCCTTCTTGTTCGACGCAAACACCTTCAGGAAGTCGGCCTGTCCGGCCAGCGAGGCGCCGACGATCGGCGAAAATGCCAGCGCGCGCGCCTGCCTGATCAGGTCGGCCGCCTGCGCGTTGGGCTTGGCCGCGAGTTTCGCTTCGGCGTCATGGATCGCCTTGGTGGCCGCCTGCAGTTCCTTCAGGCGGAAAGTGATCGTCTGGTCGAACAGCGAGTGCACGACGGCATAGCGGTCTTCCGACAGGTCGGCGTTGAAATTGACCTTGGCGCGCTTCACGATGGCCTGTGGATCCGGATACCCGGCCGGGATCTTGTTGCCGAACGCGGAGTACGACAGCACCGGCAGCCGCGAGATCTTCGGTTGCAGCAGCAGTTCCTGCCCGGCCTGGCTCAGCGTGTACTGGATGAATTTCTTGGCGTCGGCCGTGTTCTTGCCCCCGGCGATCAGGGCGATGTTGGCCGGCACGACGGACGTCATCGTCGGGTACACGAAGTCGACCGGGAAGCCGGAGTACTTGCCGGCGAGTCCGAAGAAGTCGATCACGGGGCCCGCGCCGAACTGCCCGTTGTTGATCCCGTCGGGCACGCCGAAGCTGCGCTCGGTGATCTGGGCGCTGTTCCCGGCCATCTGCAGCACCTTGCCCCACCCGGCATCCCAGCCCTCGCCCTGCAGGATCGTTTCCACGGTGAGGTGCATCGTTCCGGAGCGCGACGGCGCGGTCATCGCGACGTGGCCGAACCACTCGCGCCTGAGCAGGTCGTCCCACTCCCTTGGTGCGGCCAGCTTGTTCGCCTTCAGGTAGCGGGTGTTGTACATGATCCCGTAGCCCGCCAGCGCCTGCCCCTTGTAGAAGCCCTTCGGGTCGTTGATCGGGTAGTTGCCGACCTTGGCCGGAATCGCCTTGTTGTCCAGGTCCGGCGCCGCAACGAGCAGGTTGTCGCGCTTCAGGACCTCGAACGCGTCCGGTGCCGAAGCCCAGAACACCTCCGGCCGATTGCCGGCCGCCGTCTCTCGCACGAACGCGATTCCGGCCACTGTGTTCTTGTTCAGGATCTCGATCTTGATGTCCGGATTGGCTTTCTCGAACGCCGCCTTGTACGCGGCCGTGAGTTCCTTGGGAAACGACGTGATGACGGTGACGGTGCCCGCCAGCGCGGCGCTCGAGGCGAAGGCGAGGGCGGCGGCGAGCGCAGATTGGCGCAGCGCGGATCGGCGAGTGGGCATGACGAGGTCTCCTTGGAGTTGGGCGTCCGTGACCGGAGCCGGTTTTCTGGCTCGGATTCTCGCAGATGCGCCCGGCCGCCAGGCCGGATCGCCGTCGTCCGCTGCGCTGCGACATATTCGCTAGAATGCCCGCTCTGGCTGCCAGCGCCCGACCAGAGGGCTGCGCGAGCGATCGCGTTCAAGAGATGAGAGGGAGACCGATGGCCACGTCCGCACGTCTGATCAAGAAGTATCCGAACCGCCGCCTCTACGACACGCAGACGAGCACCTACATCACGCTCGCGGACGTCAAGCAGCTGGTGGTCGACCAGGAAGAGTTTCAGGTGGTCGACGCCAAGAGCGGCGACGACCTGACGCGCCAGATCCTGCTGCAGATCATCCTGGAAGAGGAAGCGGGCGGAATGCCGATGTTCAGCGCGCCGATGCTGGCGCAGGTCATCCGCTTCTACGGCAACGCGATGCAGGGCATGATGGGCTCCTACCTGGAGAAGAACATCCAGGCCTTCATCGACATCCAAAGCAAGCTGCAGGAGCAGAGCAAGGCGTTCTACGAGACCAACAAGATCGGCCCGGACATGTGGGCGCAGTTCGTCAACATGCAGGCGCCGATGATCCAGTCGATGATGTCGAGCTACATCGAGCAGTCGAAGAACCTGTTCGTGCAGATGCAGGAGAACATGCAGAACCAGACGCGCTCGATGTTCAGCGGCTTCCCGGGCTTCCCCGGCGACGCCGGCAAGAAGTAGTTCCACCCCGGCAGCGATGACCGCCACGTCGGCCGCGCGGCGGCCTCGCAAGGCCCCGACCGGGGCAACGCCGTCGGTCGGCTTCGTATCGCTCGGCTGCCCGAAGGCGCTGGTCGACTCCGAACTCATCCTGACGCAGTTGCGGGCCGAGGGCTACGCGACGAGCGCGACCTACGAGGACGCCGACCTCGTCATCGTGAACACCTGCGGGTTCATCGACGCGGCGGTGCAGGAGTCGCTCGAGGCGATCGGCGAGGCCCTCGCCGAAAACGGCCGGGTCATCGTCACCGGCTGCCTGGGGGCCCGGTCCGAAGGCGGCACGAACCTCGTCGCGAAGGTGCACCCGAAGGTGCTGGCCGTCACCGGGCCGCACGCGACGTCCGAGGTGCTGGACCACGTGCACCGGCACCTGCCGAAGCCGCACGACCCGTTCGGCGATCTCGTGCCGCCGGCCGGCATCAAGCTCACCCCGAAGCACTACGCCTACCTCAAGATCTCCGAGGGCTGCAACCACCGCTGCAGCTTCTGCATCATCCCCTCGATGCGCGGCGACCTCGTCAGCCGCCCGCTTGGGCAGGTGATGCGCGAGGCGGAGAACCTCGTCCGGCAGGGTGTGAAGGAACTGCTGGTGATCTCCCAGGACACCAGCGCCTACGGCGTCGATGTCCGCTACAAGCTCGATTTCGTGGGCGGCCGCGCCGTGAAGACGCGGATGCACGAACTGGTGAGGGAACTTGGCGCGCTGGGCATCTGGGTGCGCCTGCACTACGTCTACCCGTATCCGCACGTCGACGACGTGGTCCCGCTGATGGCGGAAGGCCGGGTCCTGCCCTACCTCGACGTGCCGTTCCAGCATGCCAGCCCGCGCATCCTGAAACTGATGAAGCGGCCGGCCTCGGGCGAGAAGAACATCGAGCGTATCCGTGCGTGGCGCGACGTATGCCCCGACATCACGATCCGCTCGACCTTCATCGCCGGATTCCCGGGCGAGACGGAAGCGGAGTTCGGCGAACTTCTGGACTTCCTGCGCGAGGCGCAGCTCGATCGCGTCGGCTGTTTTGCGTACTCGCCGGTGGAGGGCGCCGCCGCCAACGCCTTGCCCGGCATGCTGCCCGACGAAGTGCGCGAGGAGCGGCGCGCGCGCTTCATGCAGGTGCAGCAGGAGATCTCGGCCGCGCGCCTGGCGCGCAAGGTCGGCACGACCCAGCGCGTGTTGCTCGACGAGGTTGGGCCGACCGTCGCGGTCGGTCGGACCACGGCGGATGCGCCCGAGATCGACGGCGTGGTCTATGTGAAGAAGGGACGGCGCGCATTGGCTGCGGGCGAGTTCGTCGACGTCGCCATCACGCGCGCCGAGGAGCACGACCTGCACGGGAGGCTGGCATGACGACCCGCTACACCCTTTACACGGGCAAGCGCTCTGGCTCGGCGAGTGTCGAGGTGCTGATGGCGGCGCTCGGACTCGACTTCGATCTGCTCGACGCGACCCCATGGAGCGAGCCTCCGGGGCCTCACTTCAACGCACTGAAGCAGGTCAACCCGCTGGCGCAGCTGCCGACGCTCGTCACGCCGGGGGGGGAGATCCTGACCGAGAGCGTGGCGATCCTATGGACGCTGCTGGAACGGCACCCCAGCGCATGGGTGCCTGCGCTATCGACGCGCGAGCGTGCGGCGTGCCTGCGCTGGATGCAATTCGCGGCGACGACCATTTACACGGCGGTCGGCATCGCCGATTACCCGTCCCGCTGGACGACCGCGACGGATGAGCGTTCCCATGAAGCGATCAAGGACGGGGCTGTCGCCCGCATGAAGCTCGGCTGGGACATCGTCGCAGCCGCTCATCGCGGCGCCGGCTTCTTCCTCGGCGAGCATCCTTGCGTGTGCGACGTCTATTTCGCCAACCTCTCGAAATGGTGGAAGATGCGCGACTACCTGCGGGAACGGCAGCCCGCATTCTGCGATGCCATGGAGCGGGTCGACGCCCTGCCGGAGGTCGCGCCCGTGTGGGCGAGGCACTGGGCATGACCGCCGCCGCGCGGCTGCTCTGGTCGGTGGCAGTGACGCTGCTGGCCGCATCGGCGGCGCCGGCCGGCGCGCAGGTGTCCGTCACGCTGTTCGCTGGTTACTCCGGCAGCGACGGGGTCGAAAACGTCACGGCCGATACGAGCGCGCAGGTCAAGAGCGCGGCCTCTTACGGGGTCACGCTGGCGACGTTGCTTGATCCATCGCGTGAGCTTCAACTGCAGTTCATGCAGCAGTCGACGACCGTTTCGCCCGGCGGCGGCGAGATGCCGTTCGACCTGACGATCCGTTACCTGCACGTCGGCGGCACCGCGTTCGTCGATCGCCCGGTCGGGCCCGGCCTGTACGCGGTAGGAGGTGTCGGTGCCACGCAGTTCAGTCCCGGCACAGGTGGCTACGGCACGGAGTTCAAGCCCTCCATCAACGTCGGGATGGGGTATTACTTCCCGCTCGGCGAACGCATCGCGCTGCGGGCCGAGGCACGCGGCTACCTCACTTTCGTGAACAGTTCGGGCGGCTTTCTCTGCTCGGGCGGCTGCGTGGTCGTGCTGAGGAGCGACGCCTTCGCCCAGTTCGAGGCCAGGATCGGCCTGATGGCCCGGTTCTGAGAAATACGGCCCGGGCCGAGCGGATCCGCATTCTCAACCGAGGTCAGCGGGGCGAGGCCGACGCCGTGCAAGAATTAGATTTCTGCCTGGTCGGTGTCCGGCCGGGATCTCTGTCCAGTTTGCCAATTCGAACAGCCGGGAGAATGCCATGCGGGAAGTCGTCGTCGTCAGTGGGGTGAGGACTGCCAACGGAACATTC
>JAOUJD010000175.1 GCA_029883565.1 Burkholderiaceae bacterium | reverse complement strand
CGACTGGCGCCGCGGTTGCCCTGGCGTGCCGCGAGCCGTTGATCGACCGCGGTTCGGGCCCGTGGATCACGGCGCATGACGGAGACGGTTCCTGAGGTCGATTATCTAAAGCAATAGTTTAGATAAGCGTCCTATATAATTGAAATGTAATAATTTTCTTGCGTTCGCAGCGCCGCGGATGGCGCCGACGGGCCGCGCGCGGGATGTCTGCGCCGTCACGTCGCCGCGCGGAACAGGCGGGCGAAGTTTTCGGAGGTCGCGGCGGCCACCCGATCCACGGTCACGCCGTGCAACTCGGCCACCTTGGCTGCGACATGCGCGACGAACGCCGGCTCGTTGCGCCGGCCGCGGTGCGGCACCGGGGCCAGGTAGGGAGCGTCCGTCTCGATCAGCATCCGTTCGAGGGGAACGGCCTGGGCGACCTGCTGCAGGTCGCGTGCGCTCTTGAACGTCACGATCCCCGAGAACGAGATGTAGAAACCCAGTGCCAGCGCAGCCTGAGCGACCTCGAGCGACTCGGTGAAGCAGTGCATCACGCCGCCGATCTCGTCGGCGCCCTCCTCGCGCATGATGCGAAGCGTGTCCGCAGCGGCGGCGCGGGTGTGGATGATCAGCGGCCTGGCCGCGGCCCGGGCGGCCCTGATATGAACCCGGAAGCGCTCACGCTGCCACTCGAGAGGTTCGGTCAGCCGGTAGTAGTCCAGGCCGGTTTCGCCGATAGCCACGACTTTCGGATGGCTCGCCAGCTGCACCAGCTGGTCCACCGTGGGCTCGTCCGCAGCGCCGGTGTCCGTCGTGTCGGGGTGCACTCCGACGGATGCGTAGATGTTCGGCTCGCGCTCGGCGACCGTCCGCACCGCCGCGAACCCTGGCATCGTCGTGCAGACGTTCAGCGCCGCGGTCACCCGTGCCTCGCGCATGCGTTCGAGGATGCCAGGCAGGTCGTCCGCCAGCTCGGGGAAGGACAAATGGCAGTGCGAGTCGATGAACATCGGCCGGGAACAACAGGAGCGGCGAAGGGGCCGCCGGGGGACTACAGGGTGTGGGTCGGACGCGCCGACTTCAAGGCGGCACCGAGGGCATCCTCGATCCGCTTGCGCGCATTCTGGCCGCTCTCGTCGGCAGGGAAATGGACACCGATGCCGGGCGTCTTGTTGCCGCCCGCCGCAGGGCTCATCCACACCACCTTGCCGGCGACCGGAATGCGCGTCGGGTCATCGAGCAGGGTCAGGATCAGATAGACGTCGTCGCCCAGCTGGTACTGGCGCGTGGTCGGCACGAAGATGCCCCCGTTCTTCAGGTAGGGCATGTAGGCCGCGTACAGGGCCGCCTTTTCCTTGATCGACAGCGAAAGAACCGATGGGCGAGCGCCGGCCGCCGCCTGCCCGTTCCCCGCCTTCGTGTCATCGCTCATCGCTTCGTGGTTCCTGTTCGGTCCGTTCCGTCAGCGGGCGTCGCCCGTTGACTGCATCGCATCGAGGTACCCCAACAGCGCCTGCTCGACCGCCAGGCGGGGGTTCAACGGGTGTTCGCTCACGGCCTGCGCCTCCGCCAGCGCCGCCAGCCAGTGGGCCAGGCGCGGCGGATCCACCGCACGCGCCAGCGTGGCGAGGGTCCGCTTCTGCCCCGGATGATAACGAACGCGCTGCGCCATCCTTTCGGCCAATAAGTCCCATCCCCAGCGCTGAAACAGACGGATCGCCGGGCCAACGGCCACATCGCGCGGCACCGCCCCGACCGCATCGGCGGCCGAGGCGCCAGCGCCACGAGCAAGCACGGCGAGCAGCGCCTCGCGCGCCGCCGGGTCGAGGCGACTCCGCTCGTCGGCGGTCTCCTCCGCGACGATCGCAAGCGGGGCCCCACCGGCTTCGGCCAGGCGCGCCTCGGCGTCGTCAACGCCCTGCTCCCGCAGCCACCGCAGCGCCTCTTCCGGCGGTGGTGCCGGCACGCGCAGCAGCACGCAGCGCGAGCGGATCGTCGGCAGCACGGCATCGATGTCGTCGGCGACCGCGAGGAACACGGCGCCGGCGGGCGGCTCCTCGAGCATCTTCAGCAGCGCGTTGGCGGCCGGCCCGTTGAGCGCCTCGACGGGCGCCAGCAGAACGACGCGGCGACCGCCGCGGTGCGACGATACGCCCAGGAACTCGCCGACCTTGCGCACCTGGTCGATCAGGATCTCGCGGCTCGGCGCCTTCCGGGACCGGCCGCCCGACGCGGGTGCCTCGTCGCCCTCGTCGCCCTCCTCCTCGTCCCGCGCCGGCATGTCGGCGGCCGGCACCAGCCAGCGGAAATCCGGGTGGTTGTCGGCGGCCAGCAACCGGCAGCTCGCGCATTCGCCGCAGGGACGCCCCGCACCGGGCGATTCGCACAGGAGCAGCTGTCCGAAGGCCATGGCGAGATGGCGCTTGCCGATGCCGCGTCCGCCGTGCAGCAGCACCGCGTGCGGCAGGCGCTCCTGCCAGCCGACGAGCTGGTCCCACAGCGCCCGCTGCCAGGTCAAGGCCGTCAGCCGTTCCATCGCAGCATCAGTTCGCGCAGGCGCGCGCCGATCACGTCCGCCGCCTGCGTGCCGTCGATGACGATGAACCGTTGCGGCTGGTCCGCGGCGCGGGCCAGGTAGGCGCGGCGCACGTTGCCGAAGAAGTCCGTGCGTTCGGACTCGAAGCGGTCGGCGCTGCGCGCGAGCGCGAGGCGCCCGGCGGCAACGTCGGGCGGCACGTCGAACAGCAGCGTCAGGTCGGGCTGCAGGTCCGGGTGGACCCACTGCTCGAGCTCGCCGATGCGCTCGACAGACATCCCGCGCCCGCCGGCCTGGTAGGCATAGGTCGCGTCGGTGAATCGGTCGCACAGCACCCACTGGCCCGCGGCCAGAGCGGGCCGGATCACGCGCTCCAGGTGCTCGGCGCGCGCCGCGAACAGCAGCAGGGTCTCGGCCGCCGGCGTCATCGGCTGATGCAGGATCACGTCGCGCAGGGCCTCGCCCAGCGGCGTGCCGCCCGGCTCGCGCGTGATCACGATCGCGATGCCCCGTTCGCGCAGGGCGTTGGCGACGACCCCGATCTGCGTGCTCTTGCCCGCGCCGTCGATGCCTTCGAAGGTGACGAAGCGCCCGCGCTCGCTCATCGCGCGCCCCGCTGGTACTTGTCCACGGCCCGATTGTGCTCGCTCAGCGTCGTGGAAAAATGCGAGGTGCCATCGCCCCGCGCGACAAAGTACAGGGCAGCGGTCTTCGCCGGGTTGAGCGCTGCCTCGATCGACGCACGACCGGGCAGCGCGATCGGCGTCGGTGGCAGGCCGCCCCGCGTGTAGGAGTTGTACGGCCCGTCGGTCTGCAGGTCGCGCTTGCGCAGGTTGCCGTCGAACTTCTCGCCGAGCCCGTAGATCACCGTGGGATCGGTCTGCAGCAGCATGCCGATCTTCAGGCGGTTGACGAACACGCCGGCAACCAGGCCGCGCTCCGCGTGGTGGCCGGTCTCCTTTTCCACGATGGAGGCCATGATCAGCGCCTCGTAAGGCGACTTGTACGGCAGGTCGGCGGGCCGCGCGTCCCAGGCTTCCTGCAGGATCTTCGTCTGGCGGCGGTAGGCCTGGCGCAGGACTTCGAGGTCGCTGGTACCCGGGTCATAGACATACGTGTCGGGCGCGAACAGGCCTTCCGGGTGCGACTCGGTCGCGCCAACCGCCTTCAGCAGCTGCGCATCGGACAGGTTCGCCGCATCGGACTTCAGCTCCGACGCGGAGGCGAGCTGCGCGCGCAGTTCGCGGAAGGTGATGCCCTCCACGACGGTCAGCTTCTCGCGCAGCACGTCGCCCGCCTTCAGCTTCGCAAGCAGCCCCGCCAGCGTGATGCCGCGGTCGATCGCGTAGCGGCCGGCGCGCAGCGTCGCGGCCGTCCCGCTGATGCGCGCGGCCGCGACCATCGCGTCGGGATGCACGTCCACGCCGGCCTTCTGCGCGATCTGCGCGATGGCGCGGACGCCCGTGCCGGCGGGCACGCGGAACTCGATGCGGTCGGAACTCATCGGCAGCGGCCGCTGATAGATGTACCAGCGCGCCGCCAGCCCGGCGGCGGCGGCCAGCGCGAGCAGAAGCAGCGCGATCCGGAGGACCGCGCCGCCGCGCTGCGGAGTCCGCCGCTGCGGAAAACGACAAGGGGAACGAAGGCAAACCACGCGGTTCCTAGTTTAATCTTGGCGCTTCACTATTCACTGCCATTCGAATGCCGAACGATACCGACCTGCTCGATGAACGCGCGGAGGCGACCGCGGACGCCGCGCGCGCCCTGCGGGAGCCGGTGCTCGCGCCGCTGCCGGAACTTGGCGTGCTGGCCTTCAGCGGACCCGATGCGACGGCGTTCCTGCAGTCGCAGCTGACCAACGACGTGGCGCATCTGACCGGCGATGCGATGCAGCTCAACGGCTACTGCACGGCCAAGGGCCGCCTGCTGGCGACCTTCCACCAGTGGCGCCGCGGCGACGAGGTGCTGTTGCGGCTCCCGCTCGACATCCTTCCCGCCGTCATGAAGCGGCTGTCGATGTTCGTCCTGCGCGCGAAGGTGAAGGTCGCGGACGCGAGCGCAAGCTGGGCGACCTACGGTTTGTTCGGAGGGAACCTGTCGGCGCTGGCGCAACGCGCGGGTGTCGCCCTACCCGCCGCTGCCTGGACCGGAGCGCTGATCGGCGAGGCGCGCATCGACCGCGTTCCGGGGACCGACCGGCTGCCCGAGCGCTTCCTGCTCACGTCCCCGGCGACGGCTCCCCTTCCCGCGTGGTGCGCCGACCTGCCGCGCGCCGCAGCGGCAGCCTGGTGGTGGAGCGAGATCGAAGCCGCGGTGCCCACGGTCTTCGCCGCGACGCAGGAGAAGTTCGTCCCGCAGATGATCAATTTCGAGGTGCTGGGCGGGGTCAACTTCAAGAAGGGGTGCTATCCGGGCCAGGAAGTCGTGGCGCGCAGCCAGTACCTCGGCAAGTTGAGGCGGCGCATGCAGCGGGGCCATGTCGACGCCACCGAGGTCGCGACCGGCGGCGACGTGTTCCACTCGGGCGGCACGCAGCCTGTCGGCACCATCGTGCTCGCGGCACCGGCGCCGGGCGGCGGAACCGATCTGCTGTTCGAGGTTCCAATCGACCGGCTCGACAGCGGGACGCTGCACGTGAACGCGCCCGGCGGTCCAGTGCTCGCGGTCCGGCCCCTGCCTTACGAGCTGTTCGACCCGACGGCGTAGCCTCCCGTGCAGCACTGGTACGTCTACTACAAGGTCGCACCGCACGAACGCGACGCGACCGTCGCGCTGATACGGCGCATGCAGGAACGCATCGCCGGCGCCTCGCAGGTCAAGGTGCGGCTGCTGGAAAGAACGGAGCGCGCGGAAGCAACGACGATGATGGAAGTGTACGAAGACATCGATCAGGCGGCGACGTTCGCAGCGACGATCGAGGACGCAGTCCGCGCAGCGGGCCTGTCGGCCGCGCTCGTCGCCGCGCGCCGGACCGAGCGCTTCCAGGACGTCTGACATGTGCCTGCTGGTCTTCGCCTGGCGATCGCATCCCGATTACCCGCTGGTCCTGGTCGGCAATCGCGACGAGTTCTACACGCGACGCACCCGTCCGGCCGCATGGTGGGGCCACGCGGTGTCGCTGCTCGCAGGCCACGACGAGGAGGCGGGCGGCACCTGGCTCGGCGTCACGCGGCGCGGTCGCTTCGCGGCCCTGACGAACGTGCGGGCGCCCTCCGAGCGCAATCCGCACGCACCGTCGCGTGGCGCGCTCGTGCTGTCGGCGTTGCAGGCGCCGCAGCGCGGCGGCGAATGGCTCGAGTCGCAGGCGCCCAGGACGACGGGTTTCAACGGCTTCAACCTGCTGGTCGGCGACGTGCTGCCCGGCGACGACGGGCCGCAGTCGTGCGGGCTGCACTACTACAGCAACCGGCTCGAGCAGGCGCCGCGCGCGCTCGAACCCGGCATCTACGGCCTGTCCAACGGTTTCCTGGACACCCCATGGCCCAAGGTCACGCGCGCGGTCGGTGCGTTTGCCTGCACGATCGCGGCCGGCGTCGCCGTCGAGCCGCTGGTACGGATCATGGAGCCGCGCGACGAAGCTCGCGATTCGGAGCTTCCTGCCACGGGAGTTCCGCTTGACTGGGAGCGCGCGCTGTC
>JAOUJD010000174.1 GCA_029883565.1 Burkholderiaceae bacterium | reverse complement strand
GGCAGGCCGCGCAGGCCCGGGCATCGCTCGCCGAGCCCGCGCAGCGTGCGCTGGGCCCGCTGCAACACGCGCTGGCGGCCGTCAGTTGCAGCCACAGCCGCCCCCCTGCACCCCGGTGCCGCCGCGCGACCCTTCGCGCACCTCGCGCACGTGCTCCAGATGCTTGGCCGACAAGGCGTCGCGCCGGAACTGCATCAACGGGTCCGCCAGCCGCTCGCGCTCATAGGGCTTGACCCAGGGCTCGGGCATCGCGCAGGCGCCGAGACCGCCGGTAATGGCCAGGCCCGCGAGCACGGCGCGCAGTGCGCGCCAGGGAATCGATCGGAAGGACTTCATTCGCGCAGCAGCTCCCGGATCTGCCTGTCGTAGGTTTCCGCATAGCCGTCGCGGTAACCGCGGTGCACGTAACGCACGCGGCCGTCGCGATCGACCAGCACCGTCGAAGGCATCGTCCCCAGGTCGTACAGCTGGCTCACCTTCTTGTCGGTGTCCAGCAGCACCGGGAATCGCATGCCGAGCTGGGTCGCGAGGTCCGCGGCCTTGCGCGGGTCGTCGTCGATGTTGACGCCGAGCACGACGAAGCCCGACGCGCGGTACTTGTCGTACAGCCGGCCCAGGTGCGGCATCTCCTCACGGCACGGGCCGCACCACGTCGCCCAGAAATTGATCATCACGACCCGGCCGCGCTGCTCCTGCAGGCGCAGGTTCGGGCCGCCGATGCTCGGCAGCGTGAAGTCGGGTGCCCCGGCCGAGGGAGTGACGGCCGCGCCAGCGGCGGCGCCGCCGAGCGCGAGCGTGGCCAGCGCGAGCGGTCGCGCGAGGCGCAGGAAGAGTCGTGCGAACGGGTGCATGGCGGATGTCGTCTAGAAGAAGAAGGTCGCGCCGGCGGTCATCTCGAGGTTCTGGGTGCTCTTCTGGCGCCCGAGAAGGTCGAGTGAGAAGACGTGATCGCGGAAGTCGACCTGCAGCGCGAACGAGTCCTTCAGGAACACGCGCACCCCCAGCCCGAAGTTCAGCGTCTGCTTGCTCTGTTCGAGGAACTTGGTGCTGCCGACGCCCGCCACCAGGTACAGCGCCGAGGCCTTGGCGTACTTGCCGCCGAAGAAGACTTCGCCCGGCAGAACGTTGTAGCCGACGGACAGGTTGTAGTAGCCGAGCTTTTCCTCGGATGTCGGGAAGACGCCTCCCGGAAGGATCTGCCGGAAGTTCTCGTCGCTGACCTTGGTCGTGCCGTACAGGGCCTCGACGAAGAAGTCCTCGGTGATGTGGTAGCCGATGCGCGCGCCGTACACCAGGCTCGCGCCGAAGTCCTCGGTCGCGTAGGTGCCGACGAAGGCGCCGACGATGAAGTCGTTGCTGGGGATCTTCGGCACCCGCACGTCGCGCCGCGGCACGGCAGGCTCGATCACCTGCTCGTTCGACGGCTGGCTGGTCGCCTGGGCGGCTGCCGGGGCGACGGCCAGCGGCATGCCGGCGATCAGGAGCAGGACGGAGAGGAGATTTCGCATGAATGGGCGGCTAGGCCGTCGTCAGAAGAAGAATCCGATGCCGCCCGTCACCGCCCTGTATTCGGCGCTGCCGGTGTCGGCGATGTAGGCGGTGTAGATGCCGTAGTCGAGCCTGGCCACGAAGCGCTCCGTCAGGTGGTAGCGCAGGCCGATCGCCGCATCGGCGAGGTTGGCCTTGGTGACGACCGCACCGACGAGGCTGGCGTTCGGAATGTTCTTGAAGCGGCCCAGGCCGATGCCGAAGAACGGCGACAGCCGGCGATCCGACCACGGTTCGACGTTCAGGTTGACGTGCCAGAACTCGGTCCCCGAAAACACGCCCTGGACCTGGCCGATCGTGGCCTCGACGCTCAGCGCGTCGGAGAAGCGGTACGCGCCCCAGACCTTGAGCATCGGTTCGCTCTTGAACTGCCCCCAGGCGGCGCCGAGTTCCAGCCTCCTCTTCAGGTAGTCGTCGAGCAGGACGTCGCGGAAGGCCTTGGTCGTGCCTGCCTCGGTCAGCGTGGTCTCGAGCTGGGCCCGGTTGACCCAGCCTTCGCGACCGTCCGCCGTGCGCACCTTGAACCAGTCGGTGTGACGCAGCAGGATCTCGATCCACTCCTCGCGCGGCGCGACGTGGAAGATCGGGTAGCCGCGCCCCGGACCCGTGCGCAACTCGATGTACGGATCGGTGACCTGCAGCTTTTCCGCCGCGGCCGCCGACAGTCCCGCGCCCGCGCCCAGCGCCGCGAGCAGCACGCACGCCACCGCTCGCGCCAGCGCCCGGTGCCACCACCGGAACTTCGAGGGCGTCGACGTCATTGCGTATTGCAGGCGCCGACATTCGGGTCAGCCGGAGTGAACATCGTGTAGGCCGCGTTGCTGAATTCGTCCTGGCCCTGCGGCATCGGCCGGCTGATCCAGTAGCGGATCAGCTTCACGTTGGGATCATCCTGGCTCAGGAAGATCAGGCCACCGCCGTGCAGCACGTTGAGCAGCAGCGGCTTCGCGAGCAGCCGGCTCGACAGCGGCGCACCGAACACCACCTCGCCCTGCGCCGAGTAGAAGTTCTTGTACATGTCGGTGGCGCGGATCGCGTCGGGCGTGTTCGCCGGGTTCGACAGATCGACCGGCGGCGCATTGCCGAACAGGCGGAATGCGCCGCCCGTGCCGGTGGCGTTGTCGTGGCAGCCCGCCGCGGCGCAGGTGTTCGTGGAGATGGCGCCGCCCTGGTTGATCTGCAACTGCGCCAGGAAGATCGGCTGGATGCACTTCTGGAAGTAGATGAACGACAGCTTCTGCCCGCCCACTGTCTGCGGGTTCTGCACCGTGGGCGGGTTGTCGAGCGCGTTCCCCTCGCCGCCGCAGCCCGCCAGCAGCAAGGCGGCCGCAGCAACGGCGGTCCGCCATGCCCGTGGCAGCGAGCGTGCGATGCTCAATCTCATGGCGTGCGGCACCCCGAGCTGATCCACGTCGCGATCGCGTTGTAGCCGGCGCTGGCCGCGGGCAGGACCGCCGTCGTCTGCCCGACGGCGCCGGCGGGATGCGGCACCGTCGATGGCCGCTGCAGCAGCGCGTTGGACGGCGCGTTGCAGGCGTCGGAAATCATCGTCAGCGTGACGTTGTAGTCGCCCTCGGCGTCGCCGGTCAGGATGTAGCGGTTGCGCAGGTACGACTGCCCGCTCTGCGTCGCGCCGGCATTGCCGGTCGGCTGGTGGCAACTCGTGCAGCCGGCCTGGATCACCGGGTAGACCGTCGCCTCGAACGCTGTGCGCGACAGCGCGGTCGCGGAACGCACCGGGCTGCCGCTCGCCGACACGTTGTTGAAGTACTGGCCGCCGAGGTCCATCCACTCGGAGATCAGTCGCTTCTCGGCAAGGTTCAGCAGCTTCGAGTGGTCGGGTGCGCCTGCCGGCGGGTTCGGGTGCGCGGTGCGCGCGCCGGCGGCCGCCTTGAGTTCCTCGCCGAACATGATCTCGCCGAGACGGCTCGCGCGCGTCATCCCGAGCGCGTTGCCCACGCGGTTCTCGACCAGTGCCGCATTGCGCACGACCACCGGCACGCCGTCCTCCAGCCGCGTGACCGGCTGGCCGCTGACCGGATCGATCACCGGATCGCCGACCAGCAGTTCCTCGTACGACACCAGCCGCCCGGTGCCCGCCAGGGTCGCACGCAGGTCGAGCCTGGCCGCATCGTTGTGGCAGTTCGTGCAGGTATCGACCCCGCCGGTGCCGCGGACCCGCGTCCACAGCGGCTGGATGTGGTCCGGGTAGTTGATGATGCCGTTGGTCGGCACCGCCGTCGCGAGATCGTCCGCGGTGGCGGCATTGCCGGTGTAGCGCACGATGATGCTCGGACGCGCGGTCACGCCCGCGGCCGTCGTGTCGGCCCAGTTGTCGGCGTGCACCAGATCGGAACCGAGGCGCAGCGCGGTCGCATCGAGCCTGGTCCGGGTCGACGCCATCGTTTCGCCCGACTGGTGCGCCGCCGCCATCGCCGGCAGCAGCGCCGCCGGCACCGTGTTGACGATCGCGCCGGAGTTCAGCGAGGCGCCGCGTCGCGGGCTGTGGCAGCCGTCGCAGGTGCGGCGCTCGCCCGGCCTGACCTGGATCCAGTTCAGGTGGGTCTGGATCGCGCGACCCTTGGCGTCCAGGATCGCCAGTCCGAGCGGCGTGTCGGCGGGCACGAGCAGCTTGAACGATCCGTCCGGTTCGACCGGGGCATAGCCGAGGATCTGCTGCGGCTCGAAGTCGGTCTCGCCGATCGCCTGCCGCATGCCGACCACGTTGGCCTGCGGCGCCACCGCGCGGAAGGCGCGCACGAAGTAGGCCGGCGCGCACCGATACGCCGCGTCGGCCGGGTTCTTCATGCGGACGATGTCGGGCACCTGCGAACGCGTGTCGGCGGCGTCGGCGGGCGCGGTCTTCGCGATGCTCGCGCTGCACCCCGGGCCGAGATCGGTCGGGGCCAGCATCGAGTCGCCCATGCGGTCGAGGCCGTCGGTGTCGTACACGCTGCGCACCTCGATCAGCGCCAGGTTCTGCGCCTTCAGCGTCTCGTCGATGACGGTCGGCTGGGTGGCATTCGGCTCGGTGCGCGGCTGGATCGCCACCGGATCGGTGTACATGAAGCCCGGGGGCGGCGCGGCCACGATCAGGAACGTCTGCTTGGCCGGATCGACCATGTAGATCGCGTAGGCCGCGGGTGCGTTGTCCTGCACCGGAAGCTGCGCCAGCTGGGCGCGCGACATCGTCTCGTCCGCGAGCATCGCGCGCTCGGCATCGGTCAGGCTGGCGCACGGAACCACTGTCCCGTTGCGCGTCACCTCGCACGGCCGGTAGGCCAGCAGCACGCGGTTGGTGCCGTCCCACAGCGGGAACGGCGCCGTGATCCGGCCGAACAGCGACAGGCCGCGGCCGAGGTCGATCTCGCGCTCCGTCCACTGCACCTGCCCGCCCTGCGCGACGACCTGCGCATTGGCCGGCGTGTTCTGCTCGGAGTAGTTGGCCGCGTCGATCAGCATCAGCGCCCCGCCCTCCTGCGTGCCGGACAGCGGCATCAGCGAGGACACGACCTGGCCCTTGTAGGGTCCGCTCGGGTCCATGTCGCGCGGGTGCAGGAAGCTGTTGCCGCCGCTGTGCGCCCCGTACAGCACGAACATGTCGGTGCCGTCGGGCTTGACGCGGAAGATCGCGAAGCGGTTGCGCTGGCCGACGTGCTCCCAGCGCGAGAACATGATGTCACCGTTGGGCCGCACCACCGGATTGCGGTCGTGGCTCTGGTTGACAGAGATCTGCTCGATCGAACCGCCGTTGCGGTCGACCGTGTGGAGGTTGAAGACGCGCTCGCGCTCGTACTCGTCGACGGCGTAGTAGGTCTGGCCGAGCGCCTGCGTCTTCGAGGTGGTCTGGCGGTTCGACGAGAACACGAAGCCGCGATCCGCCGGCAGGTAGGCCGGGTCGACGTCATCGTCCGTGGTCGAACTGGTGATGCGCCGGAAGCTGCCGCCGGAAAGGCCGCCGGCGGTCATGTCGTATTCCCAGATGTTCCAGCGCCCGGTGCACGCCGGCACGCCGCCGACGCTCGACGTGTTGCTCGTCGGGCAACGCATCGCGAACACGATCTTCCTGCCGTCGTAGGAGACTTCCGGATCGGACACGTCGCCGTTGCCCTGCGTGATCGGCGCCGTGACGTTGAACTCGCGTGCGCTCGGCGAGGACTTCTCGCGGATCATCAGGTCCCCGCCCGCGACGAACGGCGCGCCGTTGGTGGGGTTGATCCTCATCGCCGTCGATCGCTTGGCGTAGGCGATCGGCACGTCGCCCGCGACGGTGAGCGTGGTGGTCGAGTCGCTGCCCGAGCAGCCGGCCAGGCCGGCGGCCGCGGCGAACGCGAGGGTGACTGCCAGACGACTGGAATGCGCTTGCATCAAGGTTGCTTCCATAGCGTGCCTCGTTGCTTCCATGGCAAATCCCTCCACGAAGCGAATGGGCGCGGAACATCCGAATTGTCCCGAGCCGTTGTTCGGGTTGATCGACCGATCAACCACCTGATTCGCGCGCTGATTCGCCGCGCGCGTCATTGCGCTAATCCTTTCGGATCGCGATTTGAGTCATCGGCCGCTGCGAGCAGTCCGGCCGAGAAATGGAGTTCGCCGCCGGCGTCGACGACGACCGCGTCGACCTC
>JAOUJD010000173.1 GCA_029883565.1 Burkholderiaceae bacterium | reverse complement strand
TTCGCGCCGACGGTGGGCGCACTGGGGGCGTTCCTGGCAGGGTCGAACACGGTGTCCAACCTCATGCTCAGCCAGTACCAGTACAGCGTGGCGCAGGCGCTGGCCGTCAGCGGCGCGACCATGGTGGCCGCGCAGGCGGTCGGCGCGGCCGCGGGCAACATGATCGCGATCCACAACGTGGTCGCCGCCTCGGCGACCGTGGGCATGATGGGCCGCGAGGGGCTGACGCTGCGCCGTACCGTCATCCCCACGGCCTACTACGTGACCCTGACGGGCGCGCTGACGGTGGTGGCGATGCACGTGCTGAAGCTGACCGACCCGCTGCTCGGCGTGCCGTTGCGCTGAGCACCGGCGTCCGATGGCCGATCTTATCGACCGGGCGCGGCAGTTCGCCAGCGCCGCGCATCGAAATGTCGGCCAGCTGCGCAAGTACAGCGGCCAGCCCTACGAGGAGCACCTGCGGCAGGTCGCCGAGATCGTATCGAGGGTGACCGACGACGCCGAGATGATCGCGGCCGCCTGGCTGCACGACGTGGTCGAGGACACGCCGATCACCATCGAGGAAGTCGAGCGCGCGTTCGGTCCCGGGGTGCGCGAACTGGTGGATGCGCTCACGGACGTGAGTCGTCCGCATCACGGCAATCGCGCCGCGCGGAAGGCGCTGGATCGCGAGCACCTGGCCGGAGCCCCGGCCCGCGCGCAGACCGTCAAGCTCGCCGACCTGATCGACAACTGCCAGGACATCTGCAGCCGCAATCCCAGGTTCGGCCGCGTGTTTCTGGTCGAGATGAGCGCCCTGCTCAACGTGCTGACCGCGGGCGACGAGAAGCTGCGACGAAAGGCGAAGTCGGAGCTCGACAAGTGGTCGAAGCGTCTTGCCGCGGCGAGCCCGCCGGCCAGCCCGGCGGCGCCCGTGCTGCCCGGCGGCCCGCTCGGAAACCGGATTCGGCGCGCGCTGCGGCTCCTCTCGCAGGGCTTTCGCGCCGGCGACCTGGCCGCCGCGGAGCCGGACCCCGTCGCCGGCGAGGCGCTGCCGCCGGTGAAGCCGACGCAGCTGCTCGCGTACGATGCGACGCTGGCCGATGTCGTGACCGTCCTGACCCGCCACGACGTCTGCTACGTCACCGTGCAGGGCAAAGTGACCGGCCACATCGGGCGCGACGAGATGCAGGGACCCGTGGTTCGCATGTGGCTGTTCGGCATGATCACCTCGGTCGAGCTGATCGTCACCGAAGGCATTCGTTCCGCGGGCAGCGCTCTGGACTGGGCCGCGTTGCTCGCTCCCGCACGGCTGGAGAAGGCACTCGCGCTGCAGCGCGCGCGCGCCGGACTCGGCCGGCCGGTGCCGCTGCTGGACTGTCTGCAGCTCTCCGACAAGATTCGAATCGTTCTCGCCGCCGACGATCATCCACGGCCCCTGTTCCGGGGCAGCAGCAAGGCCGAATCGCAGCGGTTCGCGCGCGACCTCGAGGACCTGCGCAACAGCCTCGCCCATGCGCAGGACATCGTGACCCATGACTGGTCCCAGATCGCGCGCCTTGCCAGGCGACTGGACGAGGTGACGAGGGACGGCGACATCCGTGGCGAGTGAGCCGCCTTCGCGGAGCCGCAATCCGTCGCCGGCGTGGGCAGCCTCTGGCTTCCCCTCGCGCGGACGCCGTTTCGCCTCGTACGGAGGACGCGCCCGGCGTCACGTTCCGGCCTGCCCCTAGGGCGCGCTTTTCGCCTGGCCGGCCGCGCGCATGGACTGCAGCTGCGACAGTAGCCAGGTGCCGCTCCGGACCGGAGCGCCGGTGCCGCATCTGACCAGATAGGGCTGGCCCGACATGCTGCTGCCCGAGGCGGCCAGCTCGATGAACTGCTCGGCGGTCTGCACCATGCCTCGGTCTTCGAGGTACCTGAGCTTGCGCTGCAGGTGCGGTTTCGCCTCGGACGCCGGATACCAGGTGCCGTTGCGGTTGAGCTCGCACCCCGACGTCTCGAGCCTTTCCAGCAACGCGTCGATCTCTGTCTGGACGGCAGGGGCGAGCGGGGCGGCGACGGCCGTGGCCGCGAACAGCCAGGTCAGCAGCAGCATCGGCAGACGCACCGCGCGCGCTGCCGCGCCCGACACCGGATACGCCGTGATGCTGCCTAAAGCAGCCATTCGATGGGAAGGATCGACAGCATCTCGACGCCCATGCGGTCGGCCCAGGTCATGCCCGGCTCCGCGTCGTGCCGCGTCTCGCCGGACGGCGTCCGCTCGATCCATTCCAGGCTGTCCCCGTCGGGCGCCAGCCGCACCTCATAGGCCAGCATCGGCACCCCGGTGTCGAAGAATCCACCCAGCGGCTCTGCAAGCGCCGGATCGCTGATGACCAGGCCCATTTCGGTGTTGAGCAGCGCCGAACGCTGGTCGAAGTTGAACGAGCCCACGAAGATCCTGCTGTCGTCGACGGCGAGCGTCTTCGCGTGCAGGCCGGAGGACGAGGTCGATCCGAACACGCTTCGGGATCCCCGCACCTCCCTCGCCGCATTTGGCTTGAGCTCGTAGAGCCGGACACCGGCCCGGAGCAGGTCCAGGCGGCGCTTCGCATAGCCCGAGTGCACCGACCTTTCGTCTGACGCCGCGAAGGAATTGGTGAGGACGCGCACCGATACGCCTCTTCTTGCCAGCGCCGCCAGGCTCTCGGAGCCGCCGGTGCCGGGCACGAAGTACGGCGAGACGAGGTCCAGCGATTTCTCCGGCCGGCCCATCCTGCGCACCAGTTCCGGAAAGAGCAGCACGTCGGTCCGCTCCTTGGTGTCGAGCGTCTTGGCCGGATCGTCGTACACGATCTCGGCATTCGCCCAGTCGAGCGCAAGCTTCCGGTCGAGCAGTTCGCGCACGAGCGGGGTCGCGCGGACCGCCTCGAGGTAGGCGAGGGACACGGGGTCCGCGCGATTCGCCGCAAACCGGGCCTCGAGATCGGCCGCGGCGTCCGGCGTTGGCGAGCCGACGAAGCCCGAGGCCGGATACGCGGACGGACTGTTCCAGTAGACGTCGAACTCCCTGGACACCTCGCGCACCGCCGGCCCCACGGCGAGCACGTCCAGGTCGGCGAAGCCGACCCCGCTGCCCGCGCCGAAGTACTCGTTGCCGATGTTCCGCCCGCCCACGACGCTCGCCTGGTTGTCGGCGGTGAACGACTTGTTGTGCATGCGCCGGTTCACGCGCGTGAAGTCCGCCAGGAAGTTGAGCGCGCGGTTGCCGCGAATGACGACCGGGTTGTAGAGGCGAACCTCGATGTTCGGGTGTGCATCGAGCGTGGCAATGACGGGGTCGAGCCCCGCGGTGTTGAGATCGTCGAGCAGCAGACGCACGCGCACCCCGCGGCCGGCCGCCTGCCACAGCGCCTCGAACAGCAGGTAGCCGACCTGGTCGCCGTGCCAGATGAAGTACTGGACGTCGAGCGACTTCTCGGCGGCACCGGCGAGCAGCACCCGCGCGGCGAAGGCGTCGTAGGGGTTGGGTAGTGCATGGATCCCCGCCTTGCCCGGATTCGCGGCGACGTCGGGCGCGACCGCGCGGCCGAGACGCGTTCCCGCGGTGTCGGCAAGCGCGGTGGTCGCGGTCCGCCCTTCGAGCGGGGGCAGGCTCGCGCAGCCCGCGACCAGCACCACGAGCGCGACGACGGTCCATGCCAGCATTCGGTGCCGGCCCAGCGAGCCTCGCGTCCACGCACACGCGACACTTGCAAACATTGGAGCCCCTCTCGTGAGCGCTTGCGCTCGGACCGGTCTGCGAGCACCCGAACCGCTCTTTCCGCAGAGGGCATGCACGGCGTCGGCGGCGGGCACAGCCCGGATTCAGGAGCGGGAACGATACCTTGTGGGCCTGACGTGGGCAAGGCAGCGTCATCGCAAGCGATTCGGATTCGCGATGCGCACCCGGCGCCCCGGGCGCGGCGGGCTGCCCGATGGCGGCCGTTGCCCGGTGCTCGGCCTGGCTTCCTCTATCGGCATCGCCACGCTGCCTTGCGGATTGCTTCAGATGTTGGGGGCAGCCTTGCCGCCGCGGCCGCGCAGGACGGGCGGCGGCGGCGCGATTGTTGGTCTGGTGCGCGGCCGGTGGAGGATAATGGCGCGCCGCTCAGCTTAAACCACCCCGGGGCCGCCTCCTTCGGATGCGGATGCTGTCATGACCCTTGCTTCGATTCTGCGCGCCACCTCCGCGCTCGCCGTATCCGCGCTCCTCGCACTTGCGCCTTCCCTGTCCTCATCGCAGGTGCGGATGAACCCGGATCCGCTGCTCCAATACGCCGACGTACGACTCGACGGCGTGAATCTGTTCCGAGTGCGAGGGGTGTCGAGCCTTCCAGCCCAGGAGCGCGCGGAGAGCATCGAGAGCCGGATCAGGGCCGTCGCCGGCGACCACGGCATCGACCCGGCGTCCGTGCGCCTGGAGCCCGAGAGCGGTTACATCCAGATCTACGCGGGCACGACGCCAATCATGCTGGTGACGCCGGCCGACGCGCAGGCCGAGCAGCTGCACCTGGAAGCGATGGCCCAGCTCATTCAATCGCGCATACGCGATGCGATCGTCGACTACCGCGCGGCTCGGTCGACTGAGCGACGGATCAGGGGCGGATTGGACGCGGCGGGAGGCACGCTGCTGGCGGCGACGGCAGCGGGGCTCCTGGTCTGGCTGACCGGACGCCTGCGGCGGCGCGTCGAGAGCGCCATGCGCGCACGCATTCAAACGGTCGGTATCCAGTCGTTCGAGATCGTGCGCGCCGAGCGCCTGCGGGAGGTGGTGCTCGGATTCATCCGGGCGCTGTCGGTCGCGGGAGTGGCCGGGATCATCCTGCTGTGGCTGGTGTTCGTCCTCCGCCAGTTTCCACTGACGCGCGGCCTCGGCACCACGCTGCTCGACGGCATCCTGGCGCCGCTGGCGAAGCTGGGGCTCGGCTTCCTCGACGCGATGCCGAGCCTCCTGTTTCTGGTGATCCTCTACTACGCGATCCGCGGCACCCTGCGGCTCGTTCGCGCGTTTTTCGCCGCCGTCGCGCGTGGCAACGTCTCCTGGTCGAATTTCGAGCCCGAGTGGGCGATGCCGACGTACAACCTCATCCGCATGGCGATCATCGCGCTCGCCCTGGTGGTTGCGTATCCGTACATTCCGGGCTCCGACTCCGCCGCGTTCAAGGGCGTATCGCTATTCGCCGGCGTTGTGCTATCGCTGGGCTCGTCATCGGCGATCTCGAACATGATCGCGGGCTACATGATGACCTACCGGCGTGCGTTCCGCGTGGGCGACCGCGTGAAGATCGGCGACGTCACCGGGGAGGTCACCGAAATTCGGCTGCAGGTCACGCATCTGCGCACGCCGAAGAACGAAGAAGTGGTGATCCCCAATTCGCAGATCGTCAATGGCTCCGTTCAGAACTACAGCACGCTGGCGAAGGAATCAAGCCTGCTGCTGCACACGACGGTCGGGATCGGCTACGAGACGCCGTGGCGGCAGGTCGAGGCGATGCTGCTGGAGGCCGCCAGGCGCACGTCGGGCCTCGTCGCCAGGCCCGAGCCGTTCGTGCTGCAGACGGCGCTCGGCGACTTCGCGATCACCTACGAGATCAATGTAGGCTGCGACGATCCGCACCGGATGGCGCAGCTGTACACGGCGCTGCACCGGAACATCCTCGACGTCTTCAACGAGTACGGCATAGCGATCATGACGCCGGCGTACGTTGCCGATCCGCCTGACGCCAAGGTCGTGCCGAAATCGAAGTGGTTCCTGTCTCCGGCCAAGCCGGATCCAACGTGATGCCGGCGCGGAGCGCGCCGCGGGACCCTGGGCGCGTCGATCGCATCGCAATCAGCTTGAACCGGTCGTGAGCAGGATTTCGTGATGTGAATTGCGCGGGCGAATCCAGCGTGAGGCGCACACGGCTGTCCGTCGGGCGCATGCCGCGATAGCCAATTCGCACGCGCGCTCTTGCCGGTTGCGCGCCGGCCAGGTCCCGCGGAAATTTCATTCGACGACGACTACGCGATAGACAAAGGGCGCGAGGCAATGCCTTTCAACACCTGTGACTCCGTGGCGCCCCCGACGCTGATGGGCGGCTTGCGTCTCGACCTGCCGCAGCCGGCCGCTGCCGCGCCGTTCCGGTCGACGAGCGATTACGACGGAGTGCGCCCAGACACAGGTCCGCCTTCGGACCGGCACAGCCGATAGAATGACCGCCATGACGTGGATCACTTTCCTGTGGCCAACGGTGACCGGCGCCTGCATCACGATCGGG
>JAOUJD010000172.1 GCA_029883565.1 Burkholderiaceae bacterium | reverse complement strand
ATCGGGATCTACTCGGCCACGCATCAGTACAGCTGGGGCGACTACGGGTTGTCGCTCCTGGGCTTCCTCGGCATCGCCATTCCCAATTTCATGCTGGCGCTCGTCATGCTGTACTTCGCCAACGTCATCTTCGGCACGTCGATCGGCGGCCTGATGGGTCCGGAATTCATCGGCAAGCCGTGGACGTGGGCCAAGATCGTTTCGATTCTCGAGCACAGCTGGATCCCCGTGGTCGTCATCGGCGTCGGTGGAACCGCCGGCATGATCCGCAAGATGCGCGCGAACCTGCTCGACGAGCTGCAGAAGCAATACGTCGTGACCGCGCGCGCCAAGGGCCTGCCGCCGGGCAAGGTGCTGCGCAAGTATCCGTTGCGCATGGCGCTCAACTTCTTCATCTCCGATATCGGCAGCCTGCTGCCGTCGATCATCTCCGGGGCCGAGATCACCGCGGTCGTTCTGTCGCTGCCGACGACGGGCCCGATGCTCCTCGCCGCGCTGAAGAGTCAGGACATGTACCTGGCGGGGTCGTTCCTGATGTTCCTCGCCTTCATGATCGTGGTGGGCGTGCTCGTGTCCGACCTGGCGCTGATGGCCCTGGACCCGCGCATACGCCTTCAGGGTGGAGTGGCTCGATGAGCGCCGCGAGCGTGGGGCGAGCGCCCATGACCGGGTCGCAGCTGGTAGAGGTGGCGGGCGAGCCCGGCCACATCGTCTCGACAGCGCCGTTCGATCCGGGTTCGGCGGCGCGCCTGACTCCCGAACAGGAGCACTTCTACCTGGCGTCGCAATGGATGCTGATGTGGTGGAAGTTCAAGCGCCATCGGGTCGCCGTTGTCTCCGGGGTCATTCTGCTGCTCATGTACGCGTCGACGCTCGTGAGCGAGGTGCTGGTGCCCTACAATCTGCATACGCGGCACACCGATTTCATCTACGCGTCGCCGCAGAGCGTGCACTGGGTGCACAAGGGGGAGCTGATCGGACCCTTCGTCTACCCGCTCGTCAAGTCGCTCGACATGGTCACGCTGCGCCGGGAATACACGGAAAACACGACGCAGCCGTATCCGCTGCGCTTCTTCTGCTCGGGCGACCCTTACGAATTCTGGGGCCTCGTCGACATGTCCTTCCACCTGATGTGCCCGCCCGAGGGCGCCACGGTGTTTCTGCTGGGCACCGACCGTCTGGGGCGCGATGTGATGTCGCGCATCGTCTACGGGGCCCGGATCTCGCTCACCATCGGCCTGCTCGGCATCGCGATCAGCTTCGCGCTCGGATTGCTCTTCGGCGGCATCGCGGGGTATTTCGGCGGCTGGTCGGACATGGTCATCCAGCGGGCGATCGAGATCATTCGCTCGTTCCCCGAGCTGCCGCTGTGGATGGCCCTCTCCGCCGTGCTGCCGGTGACGTGGAGTCCCCTCCTCGTCTACTTCGGCATTACGGGAATCCTCGCGATGCTCGACTGGACCGGGCTGGCGCGGGCAGTGCGCTCGAAGCTGCTCGCGCTGCGCGAAGAGGATTACTGCACCGCGGCGCGGCTGATGGGCGCGAGCCCGAAGCGGATCATCGGCCGGCACCTGCTGCCCGGTTTCATGAGCCACTTGATCGCGGCGGCAACGCTGTCGATTCCGGGCATGATTCTGGGCGAAACCGCGCTCTCTTTTCTCGGCATCGGATTGCGCCCCCCGATCACAAGCTGGGGTGTGCTGCTGAACGAGGCGCAGAACATCAACGTCGTGGCGCTCTATCCATGGTTGATGCTGCCCGTGGTGCCGGTGATCGTCGTCATACTGGCGTTCAATTTCTTCGGCGACGGCCTGCGCGACGCGGCGGATCCCTACCGCTGAACATCGGGGTCGGATACGCACCAGGGGGGCAGCACTGTTAGGTCCGCACAGGTTCGTGCGCCGCCTGTTGCGTATCTGACGCCGATGTTCCCTCAGGCCTTCGCGGGACGCAGCGCGCCATCACAGGCCGCGCGCGCGGGATCGGCGGCCGGCAGCTGGGCGCACACCTTCGCCATCTGGGCGCGAATGCGCTGCACCGAGGCATTGTGCTGCCCGTTCCTGTTCCAACCTGCGAGTTCCTTCCCCATGCGCTCGAGCGCACGGCGGTTCCGGTCATAGAAGGTTTCCGGCGTCGCCTCCAGCTCGCCGATGACCTGGCCCGCGGCACGTTCGATGCGCGGCGCATCGTTCGGCGCGGTGGCGATCAGGGCCTTGACGTATCCCACGCCCCACTGCAGGCGCGTCGCCGGGCCCTTGGCCCCGGCATAGGCTTTTTCCGTCCAGTCGAGCGCGCGCAGGTCGTCGCCGCGCTTCCTGGCGTTCGCCGCGAGGCCGAGCATGAAGTAGTACGGGGAATGCGAGCGCGCGAGTTCCCGCGTGAGCAACGCATCGGACTCCGCCAGCAGGCCCGCCTCCGCCAGCACCGCCGCCGCGCCGCTGATCGCCGATTGCCGCGCGTAGACATCGGTTGTTTCCCGGTCCGCGCGCGCCGCCTGGTCCCGGACCGTCGACAGCAGGGATTCCGGCAATGCGCCCTTCGGAATCGCGAGCCGCGCCAGTTCGATCTTCGCGCCTACGGCGGCGAGCCGGTCGTCCGTGGCGATGCCGGGATCGGTGATGAATCGATCGAGCGCCTCGTTCCACGCGGCCGCCAATCGCTCTCTCTCGACCGATCGGGCCGGCGTCAGATAACCGGTGACGCTGCCCGCATAGTAGACGAGGAGGTCGAAGTTTTCGCGCGCGCGGCCGGCGTCCGCCAAGACCCCGGTCACGCGCTGAACGGCGGCGGCAGCCGCCCGCGGCCGTGGCCCCTTGACGTCCGCGGCCGCCGCCACCGCCTGCAATTCGAGCCGCGTGGCCGTTTCGACCTGGTCGGACGGGCAGGCTTTCGCCAGGCGTGCGAGGGTCGCGGCGAGGTCCTTCTTCGGTACCAGCTGCTGCTCGTCGGTGATCCACGAGTAGTACGCCAGCATCCGCCAGTCCGCGGCCGTCAGCTCCGCCCGTTTGCCGGACACCGATGAAAGCCCGGCCGCCAGGGTCGCCTTGACTGGCCGTGCGCCAGACAGCCCCATCGTGAGCACGCGCATGTACTGGTCGGCGTCGACCTCGCCGGGCAGACGCGTGATCTCGCGGCCGTCCGGCGTGAACAGGATCATGGTGGGATAGCCACTGACCTTGAAGCGCGATCCCTCCTTCTGGGCGCTCGGGCTGTCGCCGTCGATATAGACGGGAATGAAGAAACGCGATCGCTCGATGAAGTCCTGCCGATTGAAGATCGTGGCCTTGACCTGGTTGCATGGCGGACACCAGATCGCGCCCCAATACAGGAACACCGGCTTGTTCTCCGCTCGCGCCGCGGCAAAGGCTGCGTCGACGCCTCCCTGGCGCCAGGTGACGCCGGCATCGCCGTGGGCAGGAACGACCGGGGCGGGTTGCGCGGCGAGTGGACGCGGCGGCGGCACCGCAGGCGTCGCTGCGGCGCTTCCCGAGTTGGCTGTTTGCGAACAGCCCGCCAGGGCCAGGAAGGTCGTCAGGAGGCCTGCGTATCTACGGTTCAGAAGGGATCCCCCGTTGTTCGCGTGTACCGGGCACTCGACATTATGAACCAGGACGCTCGCGCCTTCCGGCGGCACTCGTTTGACTCGCCGCAACGAACGCCGCGGCGAGGAAAATGCGCGCTCGGCCGAGACGGCCCTCCAGGCACACCGTCATTTCAGGCGAGCAGCCGCGACAGTGCCGTCCCCGGGCGCTCCAGGTCGGCGACGGCCCCCTGCTCGACCAGCCGGCCCTCTTCCAGGACGAATACGCGATCGAATGCCCGCACCAGGTCCGCCCGGCCGAGGGCCCAGACGACCGTGCGACCCTTGGCCCAGTCGAGCACCGTTTCCAGAAGACGTGATTCGGTTGCAGGGTCGAGGCCGGACGTCGGCTCGTTGAACACCAGGATGTCGGGATTCTTGATGAGGGCCCGGGCCATGGCGAGGCGCTGCCGCTGCGAATAGGAAAGGCGCGCGCCGGCGTTGCCGACTTCGAACATCAATCCAAGCTGCAGGAGTTCGGCGTTCATGCCGACTTCGGTCGCCACGTCGCGCACCAGCGCGTTGACCCTGCCCTGCGCGTTCGCGTGCTCGTGCGCCACGCGCCCGAACAGAATGTTGTCCTGGATCGTGTTCGTCGAGCTGAAGCGGTCGGGCTCGAAGAACTCGACGACATCCTCGCGGCCCGCGTAGCGGCGGCGAAACTCCGCCCGCGCCGCGACGATCCTCTCCTGCATGCCCTCGTCGATCACACCCAGCCGATGTTGCGCGACGACCAGCTTGAACGTGAGTTCCAGCAGGCTCGCCCTCTCGTCGTTGCTCGCCGCTGCCAGGTCGCCATCGGCGACCTTCGCCAGCAGGGCCCGGAATTCCGGCAGGTCGTCGGCGCTGATGAAGCTGTACTGCGCGAAGAGGTCGCTGTCGGGCGCGACGTCGGCGAACAATTCGACCATGAGCCCGGCGACCTTCACGCCCGCGGCGTAGAGATCCGCCAGCAAGCCGACGTCCTGCAGCAAGGCGACGAACTCGGGATTGCCGGGAAGATTCGCGGGCTGGAACGCCTTGCTTCGCGGCGCGCCGAACAGCAGGTTCCAGGCGACGCTGCTGTTCAAGTGGTAGCGCGCCGGATCGACCAGTTCGACGAACGAGGCCAGGTCTTCGCTTTGCACGCGGTCCCGGATGCGCGACCGCGCTTCCAGCACCATCGTGGCGATTCCGGGATTCGCCTGCGGATCCGCGGTGCTGGCGAGACCGAAGCCGATGATTTCCTCCTCCATCCCCACCCGCCGCAGGACGCCGAGCGCCGCCTCGGTCAGCTCCCGCGCATCCGCCACGCCGACCGCCGCGTAGTCGATCCAGTCGGCGCGCACGTCGTCGGTGCTGTTGCCTGCCCCCAGCGCGTCGCGCACGCGCGCCTGTTCCCGCTTGGCCTGTTCCCCGTCGTAGGTGGCGGGCCGCAGCGGCCGATGCATGAGGCCGTAGTAGAGGTTGTGGGCGATCGTTCCGGAGAAGATGTACGAGTTCTGCGCCGCGAAGGCCATGCGGCGTCCGGGAACGGCCTGATGCACGTCGGCGAAATTCGCGCCCGCGACCGCGAGCCGCCCTCCGACGGGAAAGACGAGGCGTGCCAGCAGCTGGGTAACGTCGTCCTTGCCGCTATGCCCGCCTCCCACCAGGGCCACGTGCTCGCCGGGTGCGACGTTGAAGGAGACCCGGTCGACCCGGTTGGGGCCGCCGTCTTCCGCGTACACCAGTCCGGTGGCCACGATCTCGCCGCGGAGCGGGGCGATGGTCGCCGGCGGATCCTCCATCAGCTTCGCGTCGATGACGCCAGGCGGCTCGAACTGGGACACGATCTGCTCGTACTTGATGCGCACGTCCTCCTTCGTCGAATACCAGGTGAGAAGCTCCTTCCACGGCGCCAGGATGTCCTTGTAGGCGGCGAGCACGGCGACCAGCGAGCCGAGCGACAGGCTGCCCTTGATCACCAGGTAGCCGCCGACGGAGTAGAAGAAGAACGGCGTGATCTGGGCCAGGAAATTGTTCAGGAACTTGACGAAGAACTTGCGCTTGAACACGTCGAAGCGGATGGTGTAGATCTTGCCCAGACGCTCGCTGATGTCGGCGCGTTCCAGATGGAAGGTGTCGTTGCTGCGGATTTCGGCCGCACCGGCCACCGATTCCCCGATGCGATCCGAGAGCGCCCGGGCCGTTCGCACCCGCTCCTTCGACAGGAGATTGATCTTCTTCTGCAGGCGGGGAATGAGAAAGACCTGCGGCGGGTAGAGCGCAATCGCGGCAAGGCCCAGCCAGAAGTCCTGCAGGAAGATGAAGAGCAGATAGGTGACGAGCAGGCCGCCCTGGAAGGCCGGCAGGCTGATCGACTCGCCGATGAAGCCGCCGATCGGATCGGTCTCGGCGACGATCATCGGAATGATCTCCCCGGACGACATCGTCTTGAACTGCGGCAGCGGAAAGCGCAGCACCTGCTCGTAGAGACGATGGCGCAGGCGACGCATCGTGCGCTCGCCGATGACGCCGCTGTAGACGTTGAGCCAATACTTGATGCCGCCGTTGAGCGTGATCAGCGCGAGCAGCAGGAACGACAGCGCCATCAGGTAGGAGACCTGCGTGACCTCGAAGCCGAGCAGCGTCTTGGGGATGTGCTTGCCGCTGATGGCGTTGTTGACGATTTCCTTCGGAATGGCGAGGTTGATGTAGATCAGCGGGAAGCTGAAGGCGGTGACGATCAGCAGCAGCACCTGGCTGCGCCAGGTGTGCTGGAGG
>JAOUJD010000171.1 GCA_029883565.1 Burkholderiaceae bacterium | reverse complement strand
ATCGTCGCCGTGCTCGCGAGTGGAGTGGCGATGATCCTGGGAGGCGGCGGGTTCGGCAACGCCCACGTCTCGGTGCATGCGATGCTGGCGATCGGCCTGGTGATGATGGCCATCTTCCTGCACATCCGCTTCGCGCCGTTCCCGCGCCTGCAGGCAGCGGTGGCTGCGACCGACTGGCCGCAGGCGGCGCAGCGGCTCGATCAGGTGCGGCGGCTGGTCAGCGTCAATCTGGTGCTCGGGATCGTCACGATCGCCGTGGCGACGATCGGGCGGGCCCTGCTATAGGCGCAGGCTGCCCTCGCTGACCATCACGCAGCGGCCGCCGACGCGGACCGCGGCCGGCGCGCCGTTCAGTACGTCCGCCTCGAGGGAGATCTCGCTCGGCCGGCCGATCGCCTCGCCCTGCTGGATGCGCCAGTGGCGCGTTCCGTCCGGGGCCGGGTGCCACGTCACCAGCCAGCCGGCGAACGCGGCCGCGGCCGACCCGGTCGCGGCATCCTCCGCCACGCCGAGCGATGGCGCAAACATGCGCACCCGCCAGCAGCCCTCGCCGGTCTGGGCGACCGGATACACCTTCCTGCCCTCGTGCCCTGCGAGCAGGCGCCCCCACCAGTCCATGTTCAGGCGGGCGCGTGCCAGCGCCTCGACCGAAGCCAGCGGGACCACGGCGAAGGGCACGCCGCACGACCAGGTCTCAGCGTTGGCGGAAAGATCGGCCGGGTCCAGCCCCAGCATCGCGGCGAGTTCGGCGCGGGCCGGCAGCGCCGTTCCCCGGACCGGCAACTGCGCGGCCGTCAGCGTGCACGCGGTCACCGCCCCGGCCTGTCTCTCGATCGTCACCCGGACCGGGCCGACGCCCTCCTCGAACACGACGTCGCCGGCGGCGGGCGTTGCGCCGACGGTTGCCAGCACGAAGGCTGTCCCGACCGTCGGATGGCCGGCGAACGGCAATTCGCCGCCCGGCGTGAAGATGCGCAGCCGGGCGGTGTGGCGCGGATCGGCAGGCGGCAGCACGAACACCGTCTCGGAATAGTTGAACTCGCGGGCGACAGCCTGCATCGTCGCAGGATCGAGTCCGCGCGCGTCGGTGAGCACGGCAAGGGGATTGCCGCCGAACAGGCGGTCCGTGAAGACGTCGCACGTGCAGTAGTGGAAGGTCATCATCGCTGCTTCGGTAGCCGATCGTTTCGAGCCCGATGGCAGCATAGCGGCGGCGGGGATGTCGGGCCCGCCAGCGGGCGCCGGGCACGATGGCGCGCGCGGAACTTGAAATCGGCGCCAACGGCCCCAACTGCCGCGCGACGGTCAGCAGACACGATTGAGAGGAACCTGGATGGGAGAGCACATGGAGGTGGACACCGCGAAGCAGACCCTCGGCTTCCAGGCCGAAGTGAAGCAGCTGCTGCAGCTGATGATCCATTCGCTGTACAGCAACAAGGAGATCTTCCTGCGCGAGCTGATCAGCAACGCGTCCGATGCATGCGACAAGCTGCGGTTCGAGGCGATGACGCAGCCCGACCTGCTGGCCGGCCATGGCGAACTCGCCATCACGGTCGCCTTCGACCCCGCGGCGCGCACCGTCACGGTGTCCGACAATGGCATCGGGCTGTCGCGTGCCGAGGCGATCGAGCACCTCGGCACGATCGCGAAGTCCGGAACCCGGGAGTTCTTCGCGCAACTGACCGGTGACCAGCAGAAGGACGCGCAGCTGATCGGCCAGTTCGGCGTGGGCTTCTACTCGAGCTTCATCGTGGCCGATCGCGTCACGGTGGTTTCGCGTCGCGCGGGACTGACGGCGGCGGACGCGATTCGCTGGGAAAGCGATGGGGCAGGGGAGTTCACGGTCGAAGCCGCCACTCGGCCGGAGTCGGGCACCGACGTGACGCTGCATCTGCGCGAGGGCGAGGACGAACTGCTGTCCGGCTGGAAGCTGAAGGGCATCGTCACCCGCTACTCCGATCACATCTCTCTTCCGATACGGATGCGCAAGGAAGAATGGGACAAGGACAAGAACGAGTCCCGGCCCACCGCGGACTTCGAGACCGTCAACCAGGCAAGCGCCCTGTGGGCGCGACCGAAGGCCGACATCACCGACGAGCAGTACCAGGCCTTCTACAAGCACGTCTCGCACGACTTCGGCGAGCCGCTGGCGTGGACCCACAACCGCGTCGAAGGGCGCACCGAGTACATCCAGCTGCTCTACGTGCCGGAACACGCGCCGTTCGACCTGTGGGACCGCAACCAGCGCCACGGCATCAAGCTGTACGTGCGCCGCGTGTTCATCATGGACGACGCGGAGCAACTGCTGCCGCCCTACCTGCGGTTCGTGCGCGGCGTCATCGACAGCAACGACCTTCCGCTCAACGTGTCGCGCGAGATCCTGCAGGAGAGCAAGGACGTCAAGGCGATCCGTGAGGGGTCGACCCGGCGCGTGCTGTCGCTGCTCGAGGATCTCGCGGACAACCAGAAGGAAAAGTACGCCGGGTTCTGGAACGAATTCGGCCAGGTGATGAAGGAAGGCATCGGCGACGATGCACCGAACAGGGAGCGCATCGCCAAACTGCTGCGCTTCCGGTCCACGCTGCACGGCGACGAGCCGGTAGTGACACTGGCCGAGTACGTCGCCCGCATGAAAGAGGGGCAGACGCACGTCTATTACGTGACGGCCGACACGCTGGAAGCGGCACGGTCCAGCCCCCACCTGGAGATCTTCCGCAAGAAGGGCGTCGAGGTCCTGCTGCTCACGGACCGGGTGGACGAGTGGATGCTGTCGTTCCTGACGGAGTTCGAGGGCAAGCCGCTGACATCGGTGGCCAAGGGGTCGCTGGACCTCGACGAACTGGCGGATGAGGCGGAGAAGGCGGAGCAGGCGAGGACCGGCGACGAGTACAAGGATCTCGTCGAGCGCGCCCGGAAGACGCTCTCCGCGCGCGTCAAGGACGTGCGGATCACGTTCCGGCTGACCGATTCGCCCGCCTGCCTGGTCGCCGACGAGCACGAGATGAGCGGACACCTTCAGCGGCTGCTCAAGGCGGCCGGACAGAAGACTCCGACGGCGATGCCGATCCTGGAACTCAACCCGGAGCACCCGCTGGTGCAACGGCTGAAGGACGAGTCCGACGAGGGCCGTGCAAAGGAGTGGCTCGAACTGCTCGTCGACCAGGCCGTGCTCGCTGAAGGCGGCCAACTGGAGAATCCCGGCGCTTTCGTGAAACGGCTGAATTCGATGCTGCTGGAGGTGGGTCGTTAGCCGTGCCGGATCGCCGCGCCTGAGGGGATTTCCGCCGGTCATCGACCGGCGGGTCGAGCGCCTGATCCTTGGCAGCTTTCCGTCCGAGGCCTCGCTGGCCGTCGGGCAGTACTACGCGCACCCGCGCAACCAGTTCTGGCGGCTGCTTGGGGACCTGGTCGGCGAACCCTTGCACGTTCTGGACTACGAGGAACGGCTGCGCTGTCTGCTGGCTCGACGGGTCGGCGTCTGGGACGTGTTGGCTGCCTGCAACCGGGAGGGCAGCCTGGACTCGGCGATCACCAATTCGCGGGCTAACCCGTTCGCGCGATTGAGACGCCTCGCGCCCGGGCTGCGCGACGTCGCCTTCAACGGTCAAACAGCCGGGCGTTTTGCCCCCGTTTTTCGCGATGCCGGGTATTCGGCCGCAGTGCTGCCCTCGTCGAGCCCCGCGCATGCCGGTCGCAGCTATGAACAGAAGCTGGCGCTGTGGCGCGCCTGGTGGGTCGGCCAGCAGCCCGATTGACCCGGCCGGCGAGGGCTCGATAGCGCGAGATGCGGGTAAATGCTCGGGCATTACGTTTGGCGTCCGCTTTTGCTCTTCGGCTAATCTCCTCGCAGGCGTCGCCAGAAGCGCGCCGCGAGAAGAGTCATGAGCACCCAAACATCGACCACGACCGGGAGACCGAGCAGAACAACGCTTCAGCGCGGCTTGCACGAGCTGAGCGATTCCGTCCGGAAGATTCTCGACCCTCTGCTGATGGACGCCGCGCGCGAGGCGATCCAGGCGATCGATGCCGACCAGGAGGTGTCCGGAGGACTGAAGAAATCCGTGCGCGGACTGCTGGTCGATTACCGTGCGTTCTCGGCCGCCTTCTTCGGAGCTGTCGACAAGCAGGCTGACGAAGCCGTCGAGGAACTGCTGACCGGTTCCCGCAGGGAGAGCAGCAGCGCGAAGGTGCCCGCTGGCAGCCTTTCGCTGGTCGACTACGACCAGATGGAAGAGGACATGATGGTGGATCGGGTCGCGTCGCGGATTCGCAACGCGGCCGATTCGGCGTTCACTCCTCTGACCCAGCGCATGGCTGCGGCGCTGGGACTGCCGGCGCTGGGCGACCGGGACAACCCCTTCCACCCGATCCGTTTCTGCCGCGCGCTGGGCGAGGCGGTCGATACGGCCGGTTTCAAGGGAGACGACCGGCGCATCGTGATCAAGGCCTTCGACAGCGTCCTGCAGAGGCCGCTGGTTGAGACGTACCGGGAACTGAACAACCAGCTCGAGCAGCGTGGCGTGCAGGAAGTGAACTCGGTCGCCGCGTTCAAGAACACGGTGGCGGGGTTCCGCAATACCATGGTGGGCACGGGTCGCGTCACGCAGGCTGGACAGGTGACCGGCGTCATCACGGGTGCCACGGCGGAGCAGTTGCTCAGCGCCCTGTATCACCGGATGCAGGTTCAGCCCGGTGTCGGTGCGGCGGCCTTGCCCGTCGGTCCGGCGCCTTCGCTGTTCGAGCGAGTGGAGCCGTTCGCGGGCGCTGGCGCGGCGCAGGGGTTCGCCACCACGGGCTCCGCGGCGGCGGTACCGATCGCGCCGGGCGTCCCGGTTCCGTTCGCCGCGATCGATCCTGCGCTGCTGGCATCGATCAACGAGGTCCAGCGCCTGAACGCGATGGCCACCATGGCCGGCAAGAACGGCGCGGCCGCTGCTGCCATCAGCGAGCGCGACGAGCTTCACCTGCGCCAGCACGTCGCGGAAAAGGCAACGCGGCAGGTCGACAAGCTGACGATCGAACTCGTCGGCATGCTGTTCGACCGCATCCACCAGGACAAACACATCCCCGCCGAGATCAAGACGGCGCTGTCACGGCTGCAGTTCCCGATCATGAAGGTCGCGCTGGCCGACACGGAACTGTTCGTGTCGCCGGTGCAGCCCGCCCGTCGGCTGATGGACCGCATCGCCAGCACGGCGATCGGCTGGCTGCCGGAGGGCGAGGACAACGTCCGCTACCTTGCCGAGGTCAACAAGGCGATCAACACCGTTCTGGTGGCGATCAACGAGGGGCCGGCGATCTTCGAGAAGGCCCTCGACGAATTCGAGAAGTACCTGGCCGAGGAACGGGTTCGCGACGACGATCCGGTTACGCGGGCCAGGCGGGCCCTCGAGGAGGCCGAGACGCGCGAGGTGATGGCGATCAACGCCGCCATCGGGATCCGCCGCGCGTTCGAGGGCGTCCAGATCGAGTCCTACCTGCGTGACTTCCTGCTGGAAAACTGGGTCAAGGTCCTGGTTGCCGCGACGCTGAAGGAACGGTCGCAGCCGAACTTCGCGAAGAAGTTCCGGGACGCGGTGTCGGACCTGATCTGGAGCGTGCAGCCCAAGATCAACCCGGAGGACCGCAAGCGGCTGGTCAAGACCATCCCGGCGGTGCTGGGCACGCTGCGCGAGGGCCTGCAACTGATCGACCTGCCGCGGTCGCAGGCACAGGAGTTCTTTGCGCGTCTGATGACGTCGCACGCTCAGGCGGTCAAGGCGCTCGAGGTGGCCTATGGCGGCGGAGCGCCGCTCGACCAGAAGGATTTCAGGCGCAAGATCGACGAGGTGCAGATCGTCGAGCCGCCGCCGGTGCAGGCTGACGAGCCGATGCACCAACTGACGATCACGGCGGATGTCGTGCGCAGTGCGGTGGCCGCCAACCACGCCGAGGTCAACGTCATCGAGGAGCCGCTGACCGTCGCGCCGGAGGAAATGATTCCCGTCGAGCAGCTGACGGATCAGGCGATCGACGCGGCGATCGAAGGCTGGCAGCGCGGCTCGTGGTTCGACCTGTGGACCGGGCAGCAGACCGAGCGGGTCCGGCTGCGCTGGGTCAGTCCGCGTCGCAATTTCTATCTGTTCACGTCGGCGGAAACGGGCAAGGCCCATTCGCTCGCGCCGCTGATCCTGCGCGGCTATGTCCGCGCCGGCCGGATCAAGTCCGCCGAGAAGGCTCCGCTGTTCGAGCGCGTGGTCGGGGACCTGATGCGTGACCTGCAGGGCGAGGGCGCCGCGGTTGCCGCCTGAGCGGCGGCACCGATGAGCTCAAGCGGCGCGAAGGCAGGA
>JAOUJD010000170.1 GCA_029883565.1 Burkholderiaceae bacterium | reverse complement strand
AGGACGGCCGCGACCGCCGAGGAATCGCAGGAGCGGACCGCCGAAAGATCGAACGCCGCGTCGCCCGCACGGATCGCGGCAACTCCCTCCGCCGCGATCTGCGCGGCATTGCTCATGTCGATCTCGGTGGCCTCGATCCGCACGGCACCCTCAGATCTTCTTGCCCTGCTCAAGCTGCTTGTTGCGCTCGGTGAGGGTCTTGATCAGGCCGTCGACTCCGTTGGCGTTGATCTCCGAGGCGAACTGGGTCTTGTAGTTCTCGACCAGCCACACGCCGAGGATGTTGACGTCGTAGATCTTCCAGCCCGCGTCGACCTTTTCCAGGCGATAGTCGATCTGGATCGGGTCGCCGCGCGACGCGACGATGTTCGTGCGCACGAGCACGTCGGTGTCGCCGGGCTGGGCCCGGAAGGGGCGCAACTCCACCTTGTGATCCTGCACCTGCGACAGCGCGCCGCTGTAGGTGCGCACCAGCAGGCTGCGGAACTCGCGCGTCAGTGCAGTGCGCTGCTCGGGCGTGGCCTGCCGCCAGCCCCGGCCGACGGCCAGTCGCGTCATCTTCTGGAAGTCGACGTACGGCAGGACCTTCTCGTCGACGAGTTGCTGAACGCGGTTGGGGTCGCCTGCCGCCAGCGCCTTGTCGGCCCGGATCGCGTTCAGCACGTCGTTCGAGAGGTCACGCACCAGCGCATCGGGCGCCGCGGTCGAGGCGACCGCGGCCTGGGCGAAGGACGAGCCCGCCGCCAGCAGGCTGGCACCGAGCGCAATGGTCTTCAGGACCTTGAAGAGGAACATCGATAGCCTTTTCGTCATGGCGTCATTGCGCCGGTCGTGGCGCGGGTTCTTGCTTAACGTCCGAGCCGGTCGCCGGTGGACCGGACGATCCCTTGGTTCCCTTCGGTGCCGGCGCGTCTTCCTCGTCCTCGGGATCACGCTCCCGCGGCGGATTGCCGTCGTAGACCAGGTTGCGACGGCGCTGCAGGTACCCATCACGCACGAAGGTGTACTTGTCCAGCGCCGCCCCGGAAATGAGCTCTTCCGCCTTCAACAACTCCGCGCGCAGGTTCACCGTGCGGACCGCGAATATCGTGTTCCGCACGGAAACATTGTCGAGCCAGAAGTTGACGTCGAGCACCGACTCCGCGCCCAGCCCGGCCGTGTCCCTGACCGTGCTGGGACCGAACAGCGGCAGCACCAGGAAGGGGCCCTGCCCCAGCCCCCAGACGCCCAGCGTCTGCCCGAAGTCCTCGCGATGCTTCTCCAGGCCCATCCGGGAGGCCACGTCGAAGCAGCCGAGCAACCCGATGGTCGTGTTCACCGCGAAGCGACAGACGTCGGATACCGAGTCCTTCACCTTGCCCTGCAGCAGGTTGTTGATTGCGTTCGACGGCTCGCGCAGGTTGGAAAACCCGTTGGCAAGGCAGTCCTGCACCGGGTTCGGCAGCACCGTGTCGTACACGATGGCGAGCGGCTTCAGCAGGATCGTATCGAGGCCCTCGTTGAATTCGAAGACCTGCCGGTTGAACGCCTCGAGCGGATCGCGCGGATCCTGCCCGGCTCCCGGCGGAACGCTGGCGCAGCCCGTGAGCAGGGCGAGCAGCGCGATCGTCGCCACGCCGAGTAAGCGGCGCAGGGCCGGCATCGAGACGTGCACGCGCCCTTCAGTGGCAAGCGCCGGGCTTGTCATGGGTCTTCCCCCTTACTTCTTCTCGCTTCCGGTTTCGGCAGCCCTGCCGTACAGGACCTGGCCGATCAGGTTCTCCAGCACCACCGCCGACTGCGTCATCCTGATCTGGTCGCCCGGTTTCAGGTTCTCGTCGGCGCCGCCCGGCTCGAGCCCGATGTACTGGTCACCCAGCAGGCCGGATGTCAGGATCTTCGCCGACGTGTCGGCCGGAAACTGCACGCTCTCGTCAAGTTCGATCGTCACCAGGCCCTGATAGCTCTTCGCATCCAGCGCGATGCGCTTGACCCGCCCCACGGTCACGCCCGCGCTCTTCACCGGCGCCCGCACCTTCAGGCCGCCGATGTTGTCGAACCGGGCGCTCACCTCGTAGGTGCTGCCGACGCGAAAGCTCGCGAGATTCGCCGCTTTCAGCGCGAGGAACACGATCGCCAGCATGCCCAGCAGCACGAACAGGCCCACCAGCGTCTCAATAACCTTGCGTCCCATTGCTCACTCCGCTCATTGCAGACTCGCTCACCCCGGCGCGCTGAACATCAGCGCGGTGAGCACGAAATCGAGACCCAGCACCGCCAGCGAGGACACGACCACGGTGCGGGTAGTCGCCTGCGCAACGCCCTCCGGCGTAGCCTGCGTCTCGTAGCCCTGATAGAGCGCAACGAAGGTGCAGGCGATGCCGAAGACGATGCTCTTGACCACGCCGTTGCCGACATCGTCCCACGCGTCGACGCCGTTCTGCATCTGTGACCAGAAGGCGCCGGGATCGATGCCGATCATCAGCACGCCGACAACGTAGCCGCCGAGGATACCGACTGCCGAGAACATCGCCGCCAGCAGCGGCATCGCGATGATGCCGGCCAGAAAGCGCGGGGCGAGCACGCGCTTCTTCGGGTCCACCGCCATCATTTCCATGGCGGCGAGTTGCTCGCCTGCCTTCATCAGCCCGATCTCGGCGGTCAGCGACGTCCCCGCGCGGCCCGCGAACAGGAGGCCGGTCACCACGGGGCCCAGTTCGCGCACCAGCGACAGCGCGACGACCAGGCCAAGCGACTCGGCCGCGCCGTAGCGGCTCAGCGTGTAGTAGCCCTGCAGCGCCAGGACGAATCCCACCGCGAGGCCCGACGCTGCGATGATGATCAGCGACAGATTGCCGATCGCATGCAACTGGGCGATGGTCAGGTACAGCCGCCGCACGGCCGACGGCAGACTGGCGAAGAGTTCGCCCAGGAAGAACGCGCTGCGTCCAAGCGCCCGCAGCCGGCCAAGCGCCCACACGCCCAGACGCGCCAGCATGTCGCTCGCGCTCATGGCCGCAACCCCAGATCAGCGCCGTACGGGTCCGCCGGGTAGTGGAACTTCACCGGCCCGTCCGGCTCGCCGCGGATGAACTGCCGCACTTCCTCGTCTTCGGACGCCTGCACTTCAGCCGGCGTGCCGTGACCGACAATCCGTCCCGCCGAGATCACGTACACGTAGTCGCTGATCAGGAAACACTCGCGCACGTCGTGCGATACGACGAGCGACGTCGCACCGGTCGCGTCGTTCAGGCGCCTGATCAGGTTCGCTGCGACGCCGAGCGAAATCGGGTCCAGCCCGGCGAACGGCTCGTCGTACATGATGAGGTCGGGGTCGAGCGCGATCGCGCGCGCGAGCGCCACGCGCCGCGCCATCCCGCCCGACAGGTCGGCCGGCTTCAACCGGGACGCGCCGCGCAGTCCGACCGCGTTGAGCTTCATCAGCACGAGATCGCGGATCATTGCAGGCGGCAGCGTCGTATGTTCGCGCAACGGGAACGCCACGTTGTCGAACACCGACAGGTCGGTAAAGAGCGCGCCGAACTGGAACAGCATCCCGACGCGGCGGCGCAGGGCATACAGCGCCTCGAGATCGCGCGGATCGACCGCCTTGCCGTCGAACGTGATCGTGCCGCGCCGGGGAATCAGGGTCCCGCCGATCAGGCGCAGCAGGGTGGTCTTGCCGCAGCCGGATCCGCCCATGATGGCAATGACCTTGCCGCGCGGGAACTCCATGGTGATGTCCGACAGGATGACCCTCTGGTCATAGCCGAACGTCACGCGATCGAGCTGTACGAGGTTGTCGTTCTTCATCGTGAAGAGAGATTGCCGCGCCCGCTCGGCGCGGGATGCGGCACCGCCCGCCGGGGGGAGGCTGGCGGAGGGCCGGATTGTCGCACGGTGCGCCACCGTCGCCGGCCCGTGAGCGCCTGATGCGCCGCAGGGCTCACGCCGGGGACGGCAGCGACGTGCGGACCCGTTCGCGGCGCGCCAGGCCCAGCGACTTCAGCTCGTCGTCGTCCTCCGGAATCACGAAGAAGGCCTCCGTCACGGCTCCGGGGAGGTCGTGTGCGCGCCCCGAAGCGAGTTCGACGAAGGTCCAGCAGGTTTCGCCGCGCGCGACCAGCTTGCGCTGCCGAACCACGGCGTAGCGGCGCAGGCAGGTGCGGCGGTCCCAGGCGGCGATCCACGTGTAGAGGTCCAGTTCGTCACGCTCGAACGCCGGCCGCAGGTACTCGAGGAAGTGGGTCGATGCCACCCAGGCGGTGCCGCCGTCGAAGTACCGCTCCATCGGCCAACCCTGCGCGGCCGAGTGTTCCACCGCGATCTCCTCCATCCAGCGAAGGTACTCCCGGTTGTTGACATGGCCCACGGCGTCGATCGAATCAGGACCGACCACCAGACGGCGATGGAAGATTCGAGGCATGGGCGCAGACGGCGGCAGATGTGAAATGAGCGCCGCCCGCGGGAGTGCGGGCGGCGCCAGAATCTACCGCAAGCCCGGCCGGGTCGGCCGGGCCGTCAACCGTCAGCGCGCCAGCGCCGACTGACGCGATGGCGTCCGCGAGACTGCCCGGGCATCACCCGGCCCCAGGCTCGACCTTGGCGCGTCGGTACCGGACTCCCGCCAGACCCAGCGCGACCAGCAAGAGCAGGACGGGATCTGCGGGCGAGTCGGGACGCGCCGCCGTGCAGCCACCGCCGGAATCCTGCAGGGCAGGAACCGCCGGCGCGGGCGTAGGTGTCGGCGTCGGCGTCGGCGTCGGAGGTGGCGCAGGCGTCGGCGGGACGGACGACAGCGGCGGCGTCACGGTCATCGTCACGGCCAGCGTGTTGTCGGCCGTGTCGGCATCAGGCTCGTCGCTCGCCACGGTTGTGGTGATCACGTACTTGCCTTCGATCGCACCGGTCACGGTCAGGGCGATCGGGCGGTTCTGGGTGGCCGCGAGCCTGTCGATCGCACAGCTGAAAGCTGCCCCGCTGATCGAGCAGGCATTCGGGTCGCTGATGCCGACCGCAGTCAACCCTGCGGGCAGCGTTCCGCTGAGCACCACCTTGCTGGCCTCGCCCGCGCCGCGATTCAGGACCGCGAGGTTCGAGGTCAGATGGGTGTAGGCGGGGAAGGATCCGTTCGCGCCGGTCAGCCCGAGATCAGGCAGGTTGAAAGGTTTCCCCACTGCGAACATCGCGTCCTTCGATTGCGGATCGCCGATGGTCTGTTCACCCATCCACATCACCAGCGCCGACGAACCGTCCGGGCTGGGCCGCAGCTGCGACTCGGACTGGCCGGCCACGGCGGAGGACACCGGCACGAACGGCTCGAACGTCAGGCCCTGGTCGATCGAGCGTGCGATGTACACACGGCCCGACGCTCCGACCGGCGTATTGGTCTCCGTTGCGAAGACGGCGAACAGCACGTTCGGTGCCTGGACATCGCCCTCATCCGGCGTGCCGGTGATCGGGTTGATGACAGTCCCCGACGTCGGCACGAGCCGCGGTTCGACGACGGTGAGCGTCGGCGTGTCGACTCGCGACAGATTCAGCGCCGCGCTCCAGCTTCCGGGATCCCCGCTCGACACGGAGCGCGTGAAGAACAGGTTGTAGTTCGCCGTTGGCGTCGCGGTCTTCTCGGGGTTGGCGCCTTCCATGTCCGGCGTGAGGTCGTACGCAAGCCCGATGAAGCCGCCCCGGACGATCGCGCGATGGGCATTGGCATTGCCTCCGCTGGCGGCGACCGCGGTCATCTGCTGCGGCGGTTCCGCCAGGATGTCGCTCGGCAGGAACCCTGTCGATCCGGGCCGCGCGGCCGTGTCGGCCAGTCCGCGGCGGATGAAGATGTCGGCCGGCGCCGCCGGGGTCGCAGCCGGGGACTGGCGCCACAACAGGACCGCGCGCAGCGGCGAAGCGCCCGCGGCGGATGCCCCCTGCAGGACGATGCGGGCGCGCCGGGCGTGCTGCGTCACGTCGCTGACGATCGTCCCGGACGCCATCGTGTCGTGCGACGCATACGGGAACGAGTGATAGACAATGCACTTGCCGCCGCTGCCGCCGGGGCACGCCGTTTCCTCGTAGGCAACGACTGCCGTCGAGCCGCTGAGTTGAAGCATCGGTCGCGACGCACCTGGCTGACCCGTGCCGAGCGCGGCGTTGTCGGTCAGCTGTGCGATGTTGGTCCTGAGCGACGCTCCGTTCAGCGTCGAAGAGTGCGTGTACCAGATGTTCGTGCCGCCCGTGACATGCGAACCCATCCCGCCATCACCGCGCCCCTCCGCTTCGCCGGGCTGCAGGCCAGCCGGGTCCTCCTGCCACACGAGCGCGAAGGCGTTGCCGGCGGAGCTCCCTCCGATCACCTCGTTGCTGGCATCGCGCTC
>JAOUJD010000169.1 GCA_029883565.1 Burkholderiaceae bacterium | reverse complement strand
CGGCGAGTTGCCCTCGGCCGCGACATCGACGCGGATGAAGAACCAGAACCAGTAGCCGCCGACGCAGATCATCAGGCCGCCCAGCCACCACAGCGTCGCCCAGGCCGGGCCTGCCGAGGCGCTGAACACCAGCACGACGGTGGCCAGCACATAGAACACGAAGCCGTACATGCCCAGCAGGTGGGCGATGCGGCGGCGCGGATTGCAGAACTCTCCGGACGCGAGCACGTCGACCACGGCGGTCTGCACGGCGATCGACACAGCTTCGCCGCCGCCGACGGGCTGCGCAGCCTTCGCCTTCGACGCGCGGAAGTTCTGGAAAAAGTACCTGGCGCTACCCTTGTGCACGACATCGAACAGCGTTCCCGCGACGACCAGCAGGAACATGACGATGACGTACGCCTGCATGACCGCGGGGGACAGCGACCCCGATAGCGTGGCAAATGGATTGCTCGTGAACATCAGGACTCTCCTCCTCCAGACAGATGCAGGTGTTGACTGCTCTTTCGATCTTCAACGGGCCGAGTGCCCGGTCAGCTTCACTTCCACGCGCTCGCTGGCGGCGAGCCCCTGGTAATAGTCGCGCAGGACCGACAGCACTTCCGGGCGGCTGAACTCGGGCGGCACGTCGGCGCCTTCCGACAGCCACTTGCGCAGTTTCGTGCCCGACACGAGCAGGCGGTCCTTTTCGTCGTGCGGGCAGGTGCGGGCCGAGGCCATGCCGCCGCAGCTGTAGCACCAGAACGTCCAGTCGATCTTCAGGGCGTGCGTCTCCAGCGAGCCCTTCGGCAGTTCGTCGAAGATGTGGTGCGCGTCGAATGGACCGTAATAGCTGCCAACCCCGGCGTGGTCGCGCCCCACGATCAGGTGGGAGCACCCGTAGTTCTGGCGGAACAGCGCGTGCAGCAGCGCCTCGCGCGGGCCGGCGTAGCGCATGTCGAGCGGATAGCCCGCCTGCACCACGGTTCCCTGCACGAAGTACTCCTCGATCAGCGCGGCAATGGCGCGCGTGCGCACGTCCGCGGGGATGTCCCCGGGCTTCAGCGCGCCCAGCAACGAGTGCACCAGCACGCCGTCGCAGACCTCGATGGCCACCTTGGCCAGGTACTCGTGCGAGCGGTGCATCGGGTTGCGGGTCTGGAAGGCCGCGATGCGCGACCAGCCGAGGGACTCGAACAGCGCGCGGGTCTGCGCCGGCGTCATGTAGAGCGCGCCGTACTTCTCCGGGAAACCGCCGCTCGACAGCACCTGCACCGGTCCGGCGAGGTTGACGTCGCCCTGCTCCATCACCATCTTGACGCCGGGATGCTCGGCATCCGTGGTCTTGAACACCATCGCACACTCGTGCGCCTTGTCGATGGCGTACTTCTCGGTAACGCGCATCAGCGCGAGCACGTCCTCGGATTCCGGGTCGACCAGGGCGATCTCGGCGCCGGTGGCGATCGCGTCGGCGGTGCTGCGGTCGGTCGAAAGGGTGATCGGAATCGGCCAGAACAGGCCCGAGGCCAGCTTCATGCCGTCGCAGACGCTTTCCCAGTCGCCGTGCGTCATGAAGCCGGTGAGCGGCGTGAAGCCGCCGATGCCCAGCATCATCAAATCGCCCTTTTCGCGCGAGCTCACACGCACGCGAGGCAGCGACTGCGCGCGGGCCAGGGCCGCATCGCGCGCCTGACCTTCAAGCAGCAGTGGCTTCAGCGGGCCGCCGCCGTGGGGGTTTACCAGTGCGGGCACGGTGTCTCCTCCGATCTTCTTCTGACACTCCTTGGCCGTGCCGCCAGGTGTGGTTACTGCTTTGCTCAACGGCGCACCGACGCGCTTGAACTCCGGAAGCTGCGCGCCACGCCAGCGTACTGCGGGCAATGCGTACTCTTTCCCTGCTGCCGTCACTGCAACAGCGGAGTGTAGCCGCGCACATCGACGGATGCGATCTCGAACCGCGTCCGATTGGACACCGTTCGTAGTGGCCACAGCCATTCGCCGCTTTGGCAACGCCCGGTCCTGCCCACAAGGGTGGGTAGTGCCTGCCCGAACAGGTAGGTCGCCTCGGCAGAAGCGGTACAACGCAGCCATGCCGGCGTGCGCATGGCAAACTCGAATGCCAAGACCGCACGCATGCCGAGCGGCAGCCTTATGCCCTGCTGCCGGGGCCGGCCCGGTCGAAAGCCGGCTGCCCATGGCGCGGCGCACCCCGGTCGAGGCTGGCCACACCATGGTTGACGTCATCGCTTCCCTCCTGCAACGCATCCTCGCCACCGCAGCGCTCCCGACCAGGCGCTCGGGCGCCCGCGATTCTGCCGTCGCCACCTCCGGCATGAAGTGGGCCGAAATCGCGTGCGCCGTGATCGCCCTGGCGCTGCCGTCGTTTGCCGAGGCGGCGACGGTCGATGCCACGGATGCGGCTGCCGTCGCATGGTGGGTCTGGCCCCTTGCCCTGTTCGTCGTCTGCTTCTTCCTCGGGATCATCGCCGTGCCGGCCGGAGTCGGCGGCGGAGTGCTGTTCGTGCCGCTGGTCAGCGGTTTCTTCCCGTTCCACCTCGATTACGTGCGCGGCGCCGGGCTGCTCGTGGCCCTTTCGAGCGCTCTCGCCGCCGGGCCTTCGCTGCTGCGCGCCGGCCTCGCGAACATGCGCGTGGCGCTCCCGCTGGCGCTGATCGCGTCGTTCAGCTCGATGCTCGGCGCGCTGCTGGGTCTGGCATTGCCGGCGTCGGTCGTGCGCATCGCCCTGGGCGTGGCAATCCTCGGCATCGTCGCGGTCATGCTCCTGGCGAAGAAGTCGGAGCACCCGGACGTCCCGAGCAGCGACCGGCTCGCCACCCTCCTCGGCATGCACGGCGTCTTCACCGACCGCGCCTCGGGCCAGAAGGTCGAGTGGCGGCTGCATCGCACGCCGCACGGGCTCGTGCTCTTCTTCGCGATCGGGGTGCTGGCCGGCATGTTCGGGCTCGGGGCCGGGTGGGCCAACGTGCCCGCTCTCAACCTCGTCATGGGCGCGCCGCTGAAGGTGGCGGCGGGTTCATCGAGCTTCATCCTGTCGCTGGTCGACTCGTCGGCCGCGTGGATCTACCTGAACAACGGCGCGGTGCTGCCCATCATCGCGGCGCCGTCGGTCATCGGCATGATGCTGGGCGCCAAGATCGGCGCGCGGCTGCTCACCGTGCTGAAGGCCTCGGTCATCCGGCGGCTGGTCATTGGCATGCTGGTCTTCGCCGGTGGCCGCGCGCTGATGGTCGGACTTGGCATCGGCGGCTGAGCAGGGAAACGCATGCGGAGCGAACCATGATCGACGACATCCCACCCGAACACCTGCGCTACGCGCAGTGGCTTCACTGGAGCGGCTGGCTGGGGCTCGCCGTGCTCGTCGGCGCGTTCGCGGTCTACGCGACGGGCCTCGTGCCGCCGGTCATCCGCCTCGAGAGTCTGCCGGAACTGTGGAAGCTGTCGTCCCAGGACTTCCTGCAGCTCCACGGCCTGGAGGGCGGGTGGCACTGGATCCGGCGCCTCGATCGCAGCGACATGCTGAGCGTGCTCGCCATTGCGATCCTGGCTGGCTGCTCTGCGCTGCCGCTGCTTGCGGTGACCCCCATCTACCTGCGGCGCGGCGACCGCACCTACGCCGCCTTGTGCGTGCTCGTGGTGGCCGTGCTGGTGCTGGCGGCCTCGGGCGTGATCTCGACGGGGCATTGACACGATGGACCCGACTCTGCGACGCATCGCGCTGATGACGCAGTGGACCGGATTCGACGCGGGCGCGGAGTCCGCCGCGATCGAACTGGCAGGGCGCTTGCAGGTTCCGCTCGGCGTCGTGGTGCCGCTGCTGAGCAACCCGGAGTACGAGGTGCTCGCGCACGAGCGCGTGGCGAAGGAGGAAGCCGCGACGGCACAGGCCACGGCCGCGTTCATGGCGCGGGCGCACGCCGCCGGTGTCGCGCTCGACGTCCGCATCCGGCGTGGCGACGAGTTGTGGCGCGAAGTCGTGGACGAGGCGCGCTCCGGGCAGATCGACCTGCTCATCACGCGGCGCCGCGGCCATCGCAGCTTCCTCGGCAAGCTGCGGGTCGGACAGATGGTGCGTCAGATCGCGGCCCACTCGCCATGCCCCGTGATGATGGTGCCGCGAGCGGCTCGCGCGCCGGAGCGCCGCATGCTGGTCGTCCTCGAGTCCGGTTCGGCGGCCAAGCTGCAGATGCGGCACGCCATGGCCCTGGCAACGGCGCTCGGCCTGCCGCTGGACGTCCTCGTCGTGGTGGCGAGCCGCGACGCGCAGCCGCAGGGCGAAGGCCTGCTGCAGCTGGCCATGGAAGTCACCACACTGACGAATGTGCCGGTCACGGGCAGTGTCGGGACCGGCCCCCTGGCCGAAGTCCTCGCGTCGCGCATGGGTGCCATCCCGGCGGACCTGCTGGTGATGGGTGTCGAGCCGGTCGCCGCGAGCCACGGCAAGCTGGGCGACGTGGTCGAGACCGTGGTTGGTGGGGTACCCTGCGCCACACTGCTGGTCGGCCTGCAGACGCCCACTCCACGATGATGACGGAGCGCGGCGCGCATTCGGGAGCCCGTGATGTCGCAGTTGCTCAATCTTGCGCGTGCGGCGCACCTCGTCGGCGTGCCGCGCGGCTCGCTGCAGAGGATGATCCGCGCGGGGGAGATTGCCGCCGCGGACGGCCTGATCGCGATCGAGGAACTGCGGCGCGTGTTCCCGGCGGCCGAAATCGAGGACAGCGGGGCTTTCGAGCGCGTGAGGACCATCCGCGACGAAGCCTTCGGCCGGCGGCTGCGCGAGCGCGTCCTGCCGTCGCCCGAGGTCCTGGCGCAGCGGCTGTTCGCGCAGAGCCAGGAACTGGCCGACCTGCGGCGCTACCTGCAGGCCTACCACGACCTGGTGGTGGCAACTTCCGAGCGGATCGGCGAACTGGCCGCCCATGACGCGCGGCTGCGGCCCCTGGCGGAGTTCATTCACACGGGACTGAAGGGCGCTCTGGACAGCGCGCTTGCGAGCCCACTGGACGCGATGGCGAACATGATGCAGGTGATTTCAGCGCAGGTGACCGTGCGCCCGAGCGGACACCACTTTCTTGTCGAAGGCAACGACTCGATCCTGCAGGCAGGGCTGAAGGCGGGCCTGCGCCTCGGTTACGGCTGCGGCTCCGGCAACTGCGGGCTGTGCAAGGCGCGCATCGTTTCCGGCGAGACGCGCCAGGTGCAGCACAGCGACCTGCGCCTGACCGAGCAGGAACGGCTGCAGGGCTACGCGCTGTTGTGCACGCACACGGCGGTCACGGATGTCGTGATCGAGACCCTGGAAGCGACCGGCCCCGCCGACATCCCCCCGCAGGACCTGGTCGCCACCGTGCGCGCGGTCGCCGAACTCGACGCGGAAACCCGTTTGCTGCACCTGCAGACGCCGCGCAGCAGCCGGCTCCGGTTCCTCGCCGGCCAGCTGGTGACGCTAGGCGTCGCGGGACTCGGCGACGACATCGAGCAGACGCTGGCGCTCGCGAGCTGCCCCTGCGACGAGCGCAACCTGCACTTTCATGTCGCGCGCGACGACGGCGCGCCCCTCTCGGCCGCCGTGTTCGCGGGCCGGATCCGCGCCGGCGACGCGATCGGCGTGCGCGGGCCAGTGGGCGACTTCGTGCTCGATTCGGACGGAGCGCGGCCGCTCGTGTTCGCCGCCTGCGACACCGGCTTCGGGCCGATCAAGAGCCTGATCGAGCACGCGATGGCGAGCGAACAGAGCGAGTCGTTCGCGCTGCACTGGCTCGCGACGCGCGAAGACGGCCACTACCTGGACAATCTGTGCCGCGCCTGGGCCGCTGCGTACGACCAGTTCGCGTACGAGCGCGAGGTCGCCGCCGATCCAGCGGCCGGCGCGCATCGCATCGTCGAACGGGTCGCCGCGCTCGGCGGGCTCGCCGAGCGCGAAGTGTTCGTCGCCGGCCCGCCAGCCTTCGTCGACGCCGCGGTCGCGGGATTCCTTGCGGCGGGCGCCGTCGCCGAGAGAACCCATGCGCTGGCGCTCTGAGTCCTCGACCCGCGTTTCTTCCTTCATCCTGCAGAAATCGATTCCATGAGCGACGCACTGAACTACCTTGTGAAGGCCCGGCCCGATGCCATGGGGCACTACTTCAAGTTCCTGAAGGAGGCCGGCAGCCTTCTCGACCCGAAGACGCGCAACCTGATTTCGGTGATCACGAAGGTCCACTCGCAGACCGACCGGGGATTCCGCCAGTACCTCTCGCGCGCGCTGCGCGAAGGCTGCACGCCGGCCGAGATCCTCGACGCGTTGCTGATGGCCTTTCCGGCCTTGGGGCTGGCGAAGATCGTGTGGGCCGTCGACATCATCATCGACATGAACCTGCCCGAGTTCCAGCCCGAAGCGATGGGAACGGCCGGGAAGTGGCACGACGTGA
>JAOUJD010000012.1 GCA_029883565.1 Burkholderiaceae bacterium | reverse complement strand
CTCGCGCAGCGACTCCCGATGGCATACACTTCGCGGCCTTCCTGCAGGAAATCACCATGAAGCGCGTCTACGCCATTGTGCTGGGCCTGGTTCTATCCGGAATCTCGATCAGCGGCCACCCGGCACCCGTGTCGCCACCGCCGCTGCCCGCGCTGACCGACCCCGCCACGAATGTCCGCATCCCCGGAAAGTTCATCTGGGCCGACTACTTCACCAGCGATGTCGACGCAGCGAAGACTTTTTACTCGGCACTGTTCGGCTGGGAATGGCGTGACATCATCACCGCACCCGCCGACCGTTACGGCGTCTTCTATCAGGACGGCATAGCGGTGGCCGGCGTCGCGTATAAGCCGGCACAGGATTCGAAGCGGCCCTACGGCCGGTGGGTCTACTACGCCTCCGTCGAAGACGTCCCCGCGGCGGTGAAGGCGATCGAAGCGCGCGGCGGCTCGACGTTGTTGCCGGCACGAAGCTACGCAGACCGTGGCGCGTTCGCAGTGGTGGCGGATCCGGAATCGGCCCTGTTTGGCGTGATGCGCTCCAGCAGCGGTGATCCGGCCGACTACCAATCCGGAGTGGGGCAGTGGCTCTGGGTGGGGCTGTATGCGACCGATGTCGTCGCGGCGACCAGGTTCTATCAGGCGGTGTTCGGCTATCAAGTGCACGAGCCCGAGCCAGCCTACGGCGTGGTCGAATACGTGCTTTCGCGAGAAGGCTACGCGCGGGCGGGCGTGCTCCAGGTGCCGCCTGCTTCCGGGGCACATCCGACCTGGGTCGCTTATGTGCGCGTCAACGATGTGGCGCAGAGCACCGCTGCGGCGATCCGCCTGGGCGGAACGGCCCTGATCGCACCCGACGCGGCGGCATTGAACGGCGATCTGGCGGTTGTTGCCGATCCGTTCGGTGCGCCGATCGGGCTGATCCGCTGGACCTATCCGGACGATCAGGCAGCGACGAGTGGATCGGAGGTGAAACGATGAACGGGCTGTTGAAGTCGCGCATCGCCCTCGCAGGCGGCCTGGCAACGCTGGCGCTGCTTTCAGGCTGCGCGTATCCCGGCTCGACGAGCTATAGCTACAGTACCGGCTACTACGGCGGCGGCGGCTGGAACGATCCCTACTATTACCGGCCGTGCTGCTATGGGGGCGTCATCGTCCGGCCGCCGTCGTATCGACCTCCGCACGGTGGTCGCCCGCCACCAGGCTTCGGACCGGGCCGGCCGGCGAACCTGCCCAGCATTCCATCGCGGCCGCCGCCGATGCCGCGACCCGCGATGCGCCGGTGACGGCTCGTCGCGTCCCGCTCGAAAGACGGCCGGCGCATCAAAGGGCACGGCGGGTCCGAGTCCCGCCGGCCCGACCTCGTTCTCGCCTCGGCGATGCACGCGGGCTGCACTGTCGATGCAGGATTTCGCGACACCGAGACCTGCGGTCGCTTGTGGCAAACTAACCCGCTCAATTCCTCGCCCGGGCGCTTTCCTCTTTGGCACCCGCAGCTTGTCCGTTCAGGCCCGCCGCAACGCTTCCAGGAGGCGTGATTCATGGATCTTGTAAAGCCACACCGTGCGGTACTGGCCGCAATTGCGATCGGGGCCGCGCTCGCGACCGGCTGCTCGAAGGAAGCCGCCGCGCCACAGCGGCCGGCGCCCGAAGTGACCATCGTGACGGTGCAGCCCAAGACGATTCCCTTCGTCTCGAACTTCGTCGCGCAGACGGAAAGCTCGCGCCAGGTCGAAATCGTTGCGCGCGTGTCGGGCTTCCTCGACAAGATTGCGTACCAGGAAGGCGACCTGGTCAAGGAGGGGCAGTTGCTCTTCCAGCTCGACCCCAAGCCGTTCCAGACGCAGCTGGAAGCCGCGCGCGGCGAGTTGCAGGCGCAGCAGGCACGATTCAAGACGGCGGAGGCGACCCTTGCGCGGGTCAGGCCGCTGACCGAGCAGGATGCGCTGTCGCAGGCGGATCTCGACCGGGCGCAGGGCGAACATGACGCGGCGAAGGCCGCCGTGTTCTCGGCCCAGGCCAAGGTGCGGCAGGCTGAGCTCGACCTCGGCTACGCGACCATCCGCTCGCCGGTCACCGGACTTGCGAGCCGAGCGATCCAGCGCGAAGGCGCCTTCGTCAACTCGCTGTCGTCGAGCGCCCAGCTGACCTATGTGGCCGCGGTGGATCCGATCTGGGTGACGTTCAGCGTGTCGCAGAACCTGGCCGCGAAGCAGCGCGACGAGGTCGACAGGAAGGTGATCATCCCGCCGAAGAACCAGGACTACGAAGTCGACATCGCCCTGCCTGACGGCAAGCGGTATCCATACACGGGCAAGATCAACTTCGCCGATCCCTCGTTCAGCCAGGACACCGGCTCGTTCATGGTGCGCGCGGTGCTGCCCAACCCGAAGAAGGAGTTGCGACCCGGCATGTTCGTCACGGCGTTCGTCAAGGGCGCCGTGCGGCCGGGCGCGATCGTCGTGCCGCAGCTTGCGGTCCAGCAGGGATCGAACGGTCACCTCGTGTACGTCGTCAACGCGTCGGGAGCCGCCGAGGTGCGGCCGGTCGTCGTGGGCGACTATCAAGGAGAGAGCGACATCATCGTGCTCAAGGGACTGCGGGAAGGTGACCGAGTGGTCGTGGACGGCGTCCTGAGGGTCGTGCCTGGTCAGCCGGTCAAGATCGTGGAGGCCGGCGCGGCGGGCACCGCCAAGGCCGGCGCGGACAAGAAGCAGTAGGCCGCCCCGATGTTCACCCACTTCTTCATCGGCCGGCCGATCCTGTCGTCGGTCATCTCCATCCTGATCGTGCTGGGCGGCCTCGTCGCCATGTGGGTGACGCCGATCTCCCAGTACCCCGAGCTTGCGCCGCCGCAGGTGCAGGTCAGCGCGCGCTACCCGGGCGCCACCGCCGAAGTCATCGCCAACACGGTCGCTGCGCCGCTGGAGGCGCAGATCAACGGCATCGACAACCTGCTGTACTTCAACTCGGTCAGCTCGTCGTCCGGCGCCGTCTTCGTCAGCGTGGTGTTCAAGCCCGGCAGCGACCCCGATACGAACCAGGTCAACGTGCAGAACCGGGTCAGCCAGGCCCTGCCGCTGCTGCCCCAGGTCGTCACGCAGCAGGGCGTGACGGCAGAAAAGCAGTCCTCCGGCATCATGATGGTGATGTCGATCTTCTCGCCCGATGATCGATACGACTCGACCTACATCGACAACTACGCCAACCTCTATGTCGTCGAGGAACTGAAGCGCGTTCCGGGCGCCAACCGCTCCGCCGTGTTCGGTCTGCCGGACATCGCGATGCGCGTGTGGCTGCAGCCGGACCGCATGGCCCAGCTAGGCATCACCGTGCAGGAGGTGTCCGCAGCGATCCAGAGCCAGAACCAGAGCTTCGGCATCGGCGAAATCGGATCCGAACCCAGCCGCGAAGGCGTAAAGCAGACCTTCGTGGTCACCACGCAAGGGCTGCTCACCAAGCCGGAGGAGTTCGAGAACATCATCGTGCGCACCAACAAGGAAGGCACGGCGATCGTGCGCGTGCGCGATGTCGCCCGGGTCGAACTGGCCAAGCGCGATTACCAGGTCGCCAGCCGGATGAACGGCAGGACGGCAGCCACGATCGGGATCTTCCAGCAACCGGGGACGAACGCCGTGGAGACGGCCAAGGCGGTCCGGGCCCGCATGGAGGAGCTGAAGAAGCAGTTCCCGACCGGGCTGGACTACAAGATCACGCTCGACACCAGCCTCTTCACGCTGAACTCGATCGAGAAGGTCGTGCACACCTTCTTCGAGGCCGTGCTGCTGGTCGTCATCGTGGTGTTCGTGTTCCTGCAGTCGTTTCGCGCAACGATCATCCCGATCCTTGCGGTGCCGGTATCGATCGTCGGCACCTTCATCGGCATGTTCGCGCTCGGCTTCTCGATCAACATGCTGACCCTGTTCGGCATGATCCTCGCCATCGGCCTGGTGGTCGACGACGCCATCGTCGTGGTCGAGAACGTCGAGGTCAACATGACCAAGAAGGGCCTGTCTGCGCTGGAGGCCGCCAAGCAGGCGATGACCGAAATCGCCGGCGCACTGATCTCGATCGTGCTGGTGCTGGTCGCGGTGTTTCTGCCGGTCGCCTTCCTCGGCGGAGTGACCGGCACCCTCTACAAGCAGTTCGCCGTCACCATCGCCATCTCGGTCGTCATCTCCGGCATCATGGCGCTCACGCTCTCCCCGGCGCTGGCCGCGATCCTCATCAGGTCGCATCACGGCGAGAAGAAGGGCTTCTTCCGCTGGTTCGAGAACACCTTCGACCGGCTCACGAAGGGCTACGTGGGCACCGTGGCCCGCATCATCCAGGGCTGGCCGATCGCGCTGCTGGCCTTCGGCGGGGTGATCGTCGGCATCGTGCTTCTGTTCCGCATCATTCCGGGCAGCTTCGTGCCCGACGAGGACCAGGGCTACTTCTTCGTCGTCATCGAGGCGCCCGACACGGCGAGCCAAGGTTACGTCGGGGGCATCGTGCGCCAGGTCGAGGAGATCCTGGCGAAGGAGTCCGCGGTGCAGGACGTCGCGATGGTCAACGGCTACAGCCTCCTCGACAGCACGGTCCGCAACAACTCGGCCGTGGCCTTCCCGTCGATGAAGTCCTTCGAGCAGCGAACGGACAAGTCGCAGCTCGTGTTCGACGTGATCCCCCGCCTGAACAAGCAGTTCGCGCAGATCAAGGATGGTGTCGTGATGGCGGTCAACCCGCCATCGATCCCCGGCCTCGGCACGACGGGCGGCTTCGAGTTCTACATCCAGAACCGCGGCGCCGGCGAGACGCGCACCACGGCCGCGGCGGTCCAGAAATTCCTCGCTGCCGCCAACAAGCGCCCGGAACTGGCGGGCGTGACGACGACGTTCCGGCCGACCACGCAGCAGCTCTTCGTCGACCTGGACCGCAGCCGCGCCGAGGTCCTCGGCGTTTCGGTACAGGAAGCCTTCCAGACCATGCAGTCGTATTTCGGCTCGACGATCGCGGGCCAGTTCAGCCAGTCCAGCCGCGTGTGGTGGGTGATGTTGCAGGCCGACGCCAAGTATCGCGCCGACCCGCGCGACTTCGACAAGGTGTTCGTGCGTTCGCGCTTCGGCAAGATGGTGCCGCTGTCGGCGCTGATCACCGTGCACTACGTTGCGGCGCCGAAGCTGCTCGAGCGCTTCAACGGCTTTCCGGCGGTCAAGGTCACAGGCAACCCTGCGCCCGGCTACAGCTCGGGGCAGGCCCTCGCGACGATGGAGGAAGTCGCGCGCGAGACCCTGCCGGGCGACTTTGCCTACGCCTGGGCCGGCCAGGCCCTGCAGGAGAAGGGCGCAGGCGGGACGTCTGCGATCGCATTCATCGCGGGGCTGATCGTGGTCTTCCTGCTGCTGGCGGCTCAGTTCGAGAAATGGACGCTGCCTCTGGCTGTGCTGCTGACGGTGCCGGTGGCGATCCTCGGCGCGCTGACGATGACCTGGGCTGCCGGGCTCGAGAACGACGTGTACTTCCAGGTCGGGCTGATCACGCTGGTCGGTCTGTCGGCGAAGAACGCCATCCTGATCTGCGAGGTGGCCATCGAGCACGTGCACGCCGGCATGTCGGTGCTCGATGCTGCGCTGGAAGCGTCGCGAGCGCGGCTGCGCGCCATCGTCATGACCTCGCTGGCCTTCGGCCTGGGCTGCGTGCCGCTGGCACTGGCCAGCGGCCCGGGCGCCAACAGCCTGCGTTCGATCGGCACCGGCGTGATCGGCGGCATCATGGCCTCGACCTTCATCGCCATCTTCTTCGCCCCGCTGTTCTTCTGGATGCTCGAAAGCCTGAGCGCAAGAGTTGCCGGAAAGAAGGCGGCGGGGACCCATGGGTCGCATGGCGGCGGAGCACCCGCCGCGGCAGCGCACCCGAAAGGGGAGGTCGACTGACATGCGCAATCGTGCACGCGGTCCGCTTTCCTGCCCGCGCGGGGGCGCCGAGATGGCCCGTGCGGGCCTCGCCCGTACGGCCCTCTTCGTTGCTGCGATCCTCTCCGGCTGCGCGGTCGGTCCCGATTACGCCCGCCCGGACATCACCGCGCCCGACAAATGGCGCATCGACTACACCGAGGCTGCGGATGTGGCCAATGCCCGATGGTGGGAGCAGTTCGGCGACCCGGTGCTCGACGGGTTGATCGACGAGTCGCTGCGCGCGAATCGCGATCTGGTGATCGCCGCCGCGCGCGTGGACCAGTTCATCGGCGCGCTCTCGACGACGCGCTCGCAGTTCTACCCGCAGATCGGCTACAACGGCGATGCAAGCCACGGCCGCTCGAGCAGCGTCGGGCAGCCGCCGATTCCCGCCGGCAGCGATCCCTACTACACGCTCTACCAGGGAGCGCTCGGCGCGCGGTGGCAGATCGATCTGTTCGGGCGCGTTCGCCGCCAGAGCGAGGCGGCCCAGGCGCAGGTCTACGCAAGCGAGCAGGGCCGCCGCGGCGTCGTGCTCTCGGTCGTCACGAGCGTGGCGGCGAGCTACATCGGCCTGCGCGCGCTGGACCGGCAGCTCGAGATCGCACAGGCGACGGCGAAGAACTACGCCGACACCAGGCGGATCTTCGACCTGCGCCACAAGGGCGGCGTGGTGTCGCAGGTCGAAGTCGCGCAGATCGAGTCGCAGTACCAGCTGGCCCTCGCCGCGATTCCAAACTTCGAGCAGCAGGTTGCCGCGCAGGAGAACCTGATCTCGGTACTGCTCGGCCGCAACCCCGGCCCCATCGCGCGCGGGAAGACGATCGATGAGCTGGTGGCGCCGGCGATTCCCGGCGGCCTGCCTTCGACGCTGCTCGAGCGGCGCCCGGACATCCTGCAGGCCGAGCAGAACCTCGTTGCGGCCAACGCGAACATCGGCGTCGCCAGGTCACTGTACTTCCCGACCCTGTCGGTCACCGGCCTCCTCGGCTCGGCGAGCACGGCATTCGGCGATTTCCTCAGCGGTCCGGCAGCCGCATGGTCGGTCGCGGCGGGGCTGACCGGGCCGATCTTCACCTTCGGCGGCATCGAGGGCCAGGTGAACACGGCCGAAGGCGGGCAGCGCGAAGCGCTGGCGTTCTATCAGCAGACGATTCTGGGCGCCCTTCGCGAAACCAACGATGCGCTCGTCGGATCAGTCAAGTCGCGCGAGGCGGCCGAGGCGCAGACCCGACGCGTGGGCGCGCTGCGCGAATATGCGCGGCTGTCGCGCCTGAAATTCAACAACGGCTACGCAGGCTACCTCGAGGTGCTTTATGCGGAAAACGAGCTCTTCGGTGCCGAACTCACGTCGGTGACCGCGCAGGCCAGTCGTTACACGCAGCTCGTCAACGTCTACCGGGCCTTCGGTGGAGGCTGGGTCGGCGAGGCCGGCAAGCTCGCGCCTCAACCGCAACTTGGTCAGTTGCAGAGCAAGACGGAGCCGGCAGCGGCGCGCTGAATCAGGATGTCCTCTCCTGCAGGCCCGGCCGCCTCCCGAATCGCCGTGACCCCTCGCCCTCCTGCCAACGAGCAGCAGTTCCTCCGGCTCTCTGTCGAGGCCGCGATCCGCATCGGCCTGGTGGCCGCACTGGTCATATTCTGCTTCGACATCGCGCGTCCGTTTCTGGTGCCGATCGTTTGGGGCGTGATCATCGCGGTCGCCGTGTATCCGGGCTATCGCCCGCTCGAAGCGCGGCTTGGCAATCGCCGCGTACTGGCCGCGGCGCTGTTCACGCTGTTGATGCTCGCCGCACTGTTGGTGCCGTCGCTGCTGCTCGCAGGCTCGCTGATCAGCAGTGCGCAGGAGGTGGCGGCCACGCTGAAGGAAGGCTCATTCTCGGTGCCTGCGCCACCGGAGCGCGTGGCGTCCTGGCCGCTGATCGGCAGCGAGCTGTCGCGGTTCTGGCAGCTCGCCTCGGAGAACCTGGACGCGGCGCTGCGCGAGGCGGGCCCCGCGCTCAGAAGCGCCGGGCGCTGGATAGCAGATTCTGTCGCCACCGTCGGGATCGCTCTCGTCCAGTTCATCGTCGCCATCGTCATCGCCGGCGCGCTGCTCGCCCATGCGGCGGCGGGCGGGCGCGCCGCCCGCGCAGTCGCGCTGAGGCTCGCACCCGAGCATGGCCTCGGCTACGTCGAGACAGCGCAAAAGATCGTTCACAGCGTTACGACCGGCATCCTCGGAGTGGCGCTGCTGCAGGGACTGCTGGCCGGGCTCGGTTTCATGGTGGCCGGTGTGCCGGGGGCCGGGCTGCTCACGCTCTTGTGCATCTTCCTCGGCGTGATCCAGCTCGGCGTCGTGGTCGTGCTGCTGCCGGTCGCAATCTGGCTCTTTTCCAACGCCGACACCACGACCGCGGTGATCTTCCTCGTCTACGCGATTCTCATCGCGCCGCTGGACAACATCCTGAAGCCGATCCTGCTGGGTCGTGGCGTCAAGGTGCCGATGGTGGTGGTGTTCGTTGGAGCCATTGGCGGCTTCATCTCCCTCGGCGTCGTCGGCCTTTTCGTCGGTGCCGTGGTCTTCACCCTCGGCTACGGCCTCTTTCTGGCCTGGCTGAACTCGGACAGGCAGCCACACGAGCGGGACGCGTGAGGCAGGGATATCGGCCGGGTCAGAGACGCATGGTTCGGCCACCAGACCGCCCGCGATGTGCCCCGGACGATCGGATTCCCAAGGTGGCGGGCAGCAGGTCCCGCTTGGTCATCGGCCGAGTTTGATCGGCGCGAAGATCTGCTCGCTGTCGCGCCGGATCTGCAACGCGAAGTGCTGGCAGCGCGTTCCGTTTGCCCTGCGGATCTGGTCGGTGATGTCGACCGGCTTGCCGCTCACCGAAAGCACGACGTCGCCGGACTGGAAGCCTGCACGCGCCGAGGCAGAGGAAGCGTCCTGCGCCAGCAGTCCGTGATCGGCGTGCGTCTCCAGTTTCCCGGCGGACGTCAGCCGGGCCGCCTCGTGCGCCGGCTCAGGGAATCGGCCGCAACTGGAGTTCGTCGGCCGTCGCGTTGACGAAGCCGAACTTGCCGTACGCGGCCTGCGCACCGGGCGTCGCCAGGAACGCGAGGAAGCGCGCGGCATTCGCCTGCCGCGCTCCCTTCGTGAGCGCACAGACGGCATAGGCCACCTCGTCGCGCAGGCTGTCCGCAGGCGGCAGTCGCACCGCTTCCACCGCCTGGCCCGCGCGCTCAGCCTCGATGGCCTCGGTGATCCACACGATGCCGGTGTCGGACGTGCCGGCCAGGATTCTCTCCGGCGTCTCGCGGTGGTGCACCGCTGTGAACCAGTTGTTGGGCGTGGTCTGGCAGGACACGCATTCCTTGCCCCCTGAAACATGCTGCCAGAGGCCTTGCTTCTCGAGCACCCTGCGGCCATAGAACTGCATGATCCCTTCGTTGACCGGATTCGGCATCGAAGTACGGACATCGGCGCGCCTGACGTCTTCGATGCCCTTGATCTGCTTCGGATTGCCCCTGCCCACCATCAACACCATCTCGTTGTGCATGTAGATGGCGTAGCGATCGGCCAGCCCCGTCGACTTCAGCTTCTTGAGATGGCCAAGGTTGACCGACGCATACACATCGGGCAGGCCGGGATAGTCCTTGCCGCCGTAGGTCCATCCGCCCTTGGAGATGGCGTCGAGCAGCAGGCCGGGCGGCAGCGTGATCAGTCCGACGGCGAGGCCGGGGTTCTGCTTCCTGAACTCCCCGATGACATCGTCCATGGCGAAGAACTGGTTGCCCGCCAGCCACAGGATGACCTGCGCTTCCTGCTGCATCCGCCCGAGCGCGGCGGCTCCCGTCACGATCGTGCCGTCAGTTCGATACAGCTTGAGGTCGCTGTCCTTCTTGGGCGGGATGACGGCGTAGCCGGAAGTTGCCGCGGACTGGGCTTTCGGCGTTTCCGTCGCGGGCGCTGTCGCGCAAGCGGACAGAACGGCCGCCAGCGGCGCGACGGCGACGCGCAGAAGATTCCTGATCAAGTCGTTCTCCTCGTCGTGTGGGCCACCGCGCGCCGGGCGGCGAACATCAGGGACGCTGCGCCGCGCTGAACTCCGGTGTTAACCATCCAGGTCTCGCGGTCACCTCGGCGCGACTCCGCGAGCCGAGCCACGAACGCTCCCAAACCCGTCGGCCCCTGTCAATGGGGCATGGGCCAGATCGGGCTGCGTGAAGACGTCAATCGCCGCAACGCTGTAAATGATGGCGGTCCATGCCCCGGGCGTCATTGCGAGGCGTATGCTGCATGCGTTTTTTCGGCGGGTGCCAGCTTGGCGCCCCTCACCGGGTGTCCGACTCGTTCGACACACGCACGTCCCACGATGTCTCCCACCGACGCAGCCGGATTCGTTCAGATGCGGTCCGGGCGGCTGGCGCTATTCGCGTGCGGGCGACGAGGGGTTCGCGTCACGGCGCTTGCTGACCACGTACCTCTTTCACAAGGAGAAGCGAATGCGTTTGATTGCAAGGATTCTTGGCATCTCGGCCGCCGTGCTGCTCGTGGCTGGGGCGGCAGCAGCCCAGGAGGTGAAATTCTTCCGCATCGGCACGGGCGGCACGGCCGGAACCTACTACCCGATCGGCGGCCTGCTGGCGAATGCGATCTCCAGTCCGCCCGGCTCGCGCGAATGCGACAAGGGGGGAAGCTGCGGAGTGCCGGGGCTGGTCGCCACGGCGCTGTCGTCAAACGGCTCCGTCGCCAACATCAACGGCATCGCCGGCGGGCAGCTCGAGTCGGGCTTCTCGCAGTCGGACGTGGCCTACTGGGCCTACACGGGAACGGGCGTCTACGAGGGCAAGCCCAAGGTAGCTGACCTCCGCCTGATCGCCAACCTCTACCCGGAAAGCATCCACCTCGTCGCACGCAAGGGCGCCGGCATCAAGACCGTGGCCGACCTCAGGGGCAAGCGCGTGTCTCTCGACGAACCGGGATCGGGCACGCTGATCGACGCGCGCATCATCCTCGGCGCCTTCGGATTGACCGAAAAGGACGTCAAGGCCGAGTACCTGAAGCCCAACCAGTCGGGTGACAAGATGAAGGATGGCGCGCTCGACGCGTTCTTCTTCGTCGGCGGCTTCCCGGCCGGCGCCATCGCCGAGCTTGCCGCGGCGGGCGGCGGCATCGAACTCGTCAACATCGCGGGCCCCGAGATCGACAAGATGCGCAAGCAGTACGGCTTCTTCGCGACCGACAAGATCCCGGCCGAGACCTACAAGGACGTCCCCGCCGTCAACACGCTCAGCGTCGGCGCGCAGTGGGTTACGTCGGCCAAGCAGCCCGCCGATCTTGTCTACGGCATCACGAAGGCACTTTGGAACGCCAACACGCGCAAGCTGCTGGACTCGGGCCACGCCAAGGGCAAGGCGATCACGAAGGAAACCGCGCTGGAGGGCGCAGGCATCCCTCTGCATCCCGGGGCCGAAAAGTTCTACCGGGAAGCCGGCCTGCTCAAGTAACCTGACGCTCACCGAGCTTCGCAGAAGGCCGCGCATGCGGCCTTCTTGCTATTGCAGAGGGATTCGATGAACAGCCCGGCCACTCTCCCGTCCGACGTATCCCTGCAAGCTCTCGAGGAGAAATTTGATCCGGAGATGCGGTTCCGGCCGACGGTGCCCCCTGCGGTCTGGATCGTCGCGTCCCTGCTGATCGCGCTCTCTTCCTTCCACTACTACACCGCCGGCTTCGGACTGCTGCGCGAGGCTACGCACCGCGGCGTGCATCTCGCGTTCGTGCTCGGGCTGATCTTCCTCGTCTTCCCCTGGCATCGCGGCGCCTATGAGAGACAGCCACGGAGCGCGTGGTACTCACCCGGCGGCGTGCCGTTGTTCGACTGGATCCTGGCGCTGGTCTGCGCAGTCTCCGTCCTCTACATCCCGTACGTTTTCGATGACCTCGCGTTCCGGGTCGGCAATCCCAGCCTGCTCGACGTCGCGATGGGCACCGTGCTGATCGTGACGCTGCTCGAGGCAACGCGCCGGTCGATGGGCTGGCCGCTGCCGATCATCGCGCTCGTCTTCATGGTCTATGCGTTGTTCGGGCCTCTGTTTCCGGGGCTGCTCAAGCACTCCGGCGCCACGTGGGGCCAGCTAGTCAACCACCAATACCTGACCAGCCAGGGGATCTACGGCGTCGCCGTCGGCGTGGTCGCGACCTATGTCTTTCACTTCGTCCTGTTCGGCGTCGTTGCGACGCGCATCGGGCTGGGCCAGTTGTTTCTCGACGTCGCGGCGAGCATCGCCGGGCGCTACGCGGGCGGACCGGCCAAGGTGAGCGTGTTCGGCTCGGCGATGTTCGGGATGCTGTCCGGCTCGTCGGTCGCCAACGCCGTGACGGTGGGCTCGCTGACGATCCCGGCCATGGTACGGGTCGGGTATCCGCGCCATTTCGCCGGCGCGGTCGAGGCCGCCTCCTCCACCGGCGGGCAGATCACGCCGCCGATCATGGGCGCCGCAGCATTCCTGATGATCGAATTCCTGGCGGTGCCGTACCAGACCATCATCGTGGCCGCCATCGTGCCGGCGTTCATGCACTTCTTCGGCGTGTTCATGCAGGTCCACTTCGAGGCCAAGCGCCGCGGGCTGCGCGGCCTGACGCCGGAGGAGATGCCCAGGCTCTGGCAATCGCTGACGTTGCGCTGGCCGACGCTGATCCCCCTGCTGCTGCTGATCGGAATTCTGGTGACAGGCAGGACGCCCTACCTCGCCGCGTTCGTCGGCATCACCTCGTGCACGATCGTCGGACTCACGACGCGCGAGCGCGGCAACGGCGTGGCCAACTGGGTCGCGTTGCTGGGCCTGCACGGCCTGCTGCTCGTCATTGCCTTTTCCGGCCTCGACGCCTCCGTGCGCATCGGGCTGTGGGCAGGCGGAGCCTTGCTTACGATCGCCGCGTACCGCCTGGCCGGCCTGCGCGGGCGCATCGCGCCGGCAACGATGGTGGAAGTCTTCGAGACCGGCGCCAAGTACGCGCTCGCGGTCGGCGCAGCGGCGGGCACGGTGGGAATCGTGATCGGAGTCGTCACGCTGACAGGCGTCGGCTTCAAGATCAGCTTCATCATCACCAGCGCGGCGGCCTCGGTGGCCGAATTCCTCGCCAGCGCGCTGCCGGCATGGCTCGCGAGCTTGCAGTCGCTCACCCTGCTCGCGGCGCTGGTGATGACCGGGGTGGTCTGCATCCTGATGGGCTGCGGCATCCCGACCACCGCCAACTACATCATCATGGTCACCGTCGCCGCGCCGACGCTGGTGCAGCTCGGTGTCGAGCCCTTGGTGGCGCACTTCTTCGTCTTCTACTACGGCGTGCTGGCCGACATCACTCCGCCGGTCGCGCTGGCGGCATACGCGGCCGCCGGCATGGCTGGAAGCGATCCGTTCCATACCGGCAACACGGCGTTCCGGCTCGGACTCGGCAAGGTGCTGGTGCCATTCGTGTTCGTGTTCTCACCGGCGCTGCTGATCGTCGCCAAGGGCTTCACGCCGTACGACTTCACCGTGACCTTTGCGGGATGCGTGCTCGGCATCGTGGCCCTCTCGGCTGCGCTCTCGCGCTACTTCCTCACCGAAATGAAGGGATGGGAGCGATCGCTGGCGGTGCTCGCCGCGCTGCTGCTGATCGCGCCGGGCCTGCGCCCTACGCTCTTCGGACTCGCGGTACTGGCTCCGGTCCTGGTGAGCCAGGTTCGCGGCTGGCGCGGCGGGGGACGAGGGGCGCTGGCGGCCTGAACGCCGCTGGCCGCTTCGGGAGCGCTTGGAGCGCGAGAGACGGCCGGCCGCTTGCTATAGTCCGCCCGCTTCGCGGCCTGTCGCCTCTGATGAGGGTTGCCGGGGCCCGGTCACTCGGCTCCAAGCGGAGCCGCTCGGCAGGATCCGGCGCTTCGTTCGCTTCATGATCAAGCCGGATGACCGTACGCGGCCGAACTGCCGGCAGGCGGCAGTGCAGGGGTTAGCCGCAGCGGCGCGCTCGCTTCCACTTTCGCCACCGTCCCTGCCGGCGATGCACGCAGGCCCACTTTCCACATCCGTAGAGCAGACATGATGACGATTGAACGCGAGGTTTCCCGTCGGCGCACCTTCGCCATCATTTCCCACCCGGACGCGGGCAAGACGACGCTGACCGAAAAACTGCTCCTTTCCTCGGGAGCCATCCACATCGCCGGCACGGTCAAGGCCCGAAAGGCCACGCGCTACGCGACCTCGGACTGGATGCAGATCGAAAAGGAACGCGGGATCTCGGTCGCAAGTTCCGTGATGCAGATGGAGTACCGGGACTTCGTCATCAACCTGCTCGACACGCCGGGCCACCAGGATTTCTCGGAGGACACCTATCGCGTCCTGACGGCCGTTGACGCGGCCCTGATGGTGATCGATGCGGCGAACGGGATCGAGCCGCAGACCCGACGGCTGCTCGAGGTCTGTCGCGCGCGACGCATACCCATCATCACGTTCATCAACAAGTTCGACCGCGAAGTGCGGGACCCCCTCGCGCTGATCGACGAAATCGAGCAGGCGCTCGGGATGGCCGCCACCCCTTTCACGTGGCCGGTCGGCATGGGCACGCGCTTCCACGGCATCTACGACATGCGGCGGGACCGGATGAGGGTCTTTCATCATGACGGCAATGCAGGCGAAGCCCCTGTGCCGCACGAGATCGCGGCCCCCGAATGCGCGGAACGCTTTGGCGGCGAGTTTCAGCGGGCGGAGGAGGAAATGGGACTGATCCGGGGGGCGGGGTCGGTGTTCGACCTCGAGGAGTTCCGCGCCGGTCACCAGACTCCCGTCTTCTTCGGTTCAGCGGTGAACAGCTTCGGAGTACGGGAGGTTCTGGACGCGCTCGTCGAACTGGCGCCTGCGCCGACGGCAAGGCGCGCAGTACAGCGGGAAGTGCAGCCCGCGGAGCCCGCCTTCACGGCGGTCGTGTTCAAGATCCAGGCGAACATGGACCCTGCTCACCGGGATCGCATCGCGTTCGCACGGGTGTGCTCGGGTCGCTTCGAGCGGGGCATGCAGATCAAGGTGGTGCGCAGCGGCAAGACCATCCGGCCGTCGACCGTCGTGTCCTTCCTGTCCCAGCGCCGCGACGTACTCGACGTGGCCTATCCGGGCGACATCATCGGAATCCCGAACCGGGGCACGCTGCAGCTGGGCGATTCGCTGACAGAAGGCGAGGACCTGCAGTTCACGGGACTGCCATTCTTCGCGCCCGAGATGTTCCAGACCGTCGAGCTCGCGGATCCGATGCGCGCGAAGCAGCTGAAGCTGGGGCTGCGGCAGCTCGGGGAGGAGGGCGCCATCCAGGTCTTCCATCATCAGCGCGGCGGCCCGCTCCTGCTTGGCGCGATCGGCGCGCTTCAGTTCGACGTCGTGATGCATCGGCTGGAGCACGAGTACGGCGTGCAGGCGCGCATCGCTTCTTCGAACATCCGGATCGCGCGGTGGATAAGCGCCGAGGATCCCCGCGACCTGAAGGCGTTCATCGAACGCAACGCCCACCGGATCGCCTATGACGCGGTCGATGCTCCGACCTTTGTCTGCGAGTACCCGGGGGAGCTGTCGGTCACGCAGGAGCGATCGCCCGAGATCGCGTTCCACAAGATGCGCGAACACGCGGGACTGATCTTCCACACGGAACTCGCGGCCGCTGCGTAGCTGCCCGACGCGCCGGCGCCAGGGCGTTGCTAGCCCGGCGAACGTCCTCTCATGCTCCCGAGCGGTTTCGCGAACAGCCGGTTCTCGTGCTGCTCGCCGTAGACTTCGAACAGGGTCGGGCCCAGCTCCTCGTACCCTTGGCTCGCATAGAAGGCCAGTGCCCGGATGTTGCGGGACCAGCAAGTCAGCCATATGCCGTCGGCACCGGATGCGCGCGCCGCGTCCTCCGCATGGCGCAGGAGCAGTTTTCCAAGTCCACGTCCGGTGAAACGCTCCAGCACATACAGGCGCTCGAGTTCGGTAGGCGAGGCGTAGGGAACCCGCTCGTGTCCGGCCTGTGCGGTGAACTGTGCGAATCCGACGAGGTGACCATTCCTCTCCGCGACCAGGAAGGTGGTGGCTGCCTCGCCTATGCGCTCCACGACGGCCCGCGGAGACAGGGCTTCAAGCACCTCCCGCGCGAGCACCGGTCGGATGCCTTCGGTCGCGTAGGTGTCCAGGAATACCTGCGTTCCCAGCACCGCAATGCAAAGTGAGTCCGCCTCGTGAGCGCGACGAATGACGCTTTCGCCGCCTGGTCCCTCAGCCATGGCGCGCCCTTTTCATGTCGTCCGTAGCGAAGACCCGACATCGACCCGCGACGGATCGTCCTTCATAGAGACGCACGACTCGCCCCCGCCGAGTCAAGGAGCAGTCGAAGCTCGTGGACCGAATGGACGTCGAGCTTCGTATAGATCTTCTTGACGTGGTCGGCGACCGTCCATACGACCGGATTGCTAACGCGCCGCCGGCTCGGGCGGGAGAAACAGCGCCGGATCCACCGCGACGGTGTTGAGGTAGACCGAAAAGTGCAGGTGCGGGCCGGTGACCCGGCCGGTGGCGCCCACCTTGCCGATCGGCTCGCCCGCCGCCACGAGCTGTTCCGCCTGCGCGTCGATCTCGCTCAGGTGTGCGTACAGCGACAGCAGCCCCTGACCATGGTCGAGGATGACGGTGCCACCGGAGAAGAAGTAGTCACCGGTGTCGAGCACGCGGCCGGCGGTCGCTGCCACCACCGGCGTTCCTGTCGGAGCAGCGATGTCCATGCCCGTGTGCGGATTGCGCGACTGGCCGTTGAAGTAGCGGCGCAAGCCGAAGGAACTGGAACGGCTGCCCGGCGCCGGCTGCCGCATTGCCAGTGGCACCGCCGCCGAATCCGTGAAGGTGGCGATCACCTGCGCCAGCCGCGCACGCTCCCGCTCGTACCGCGCCAGGTCTTCCTTCGACAGGTCGACCGTGCTGGGCGGCACCTTCAGGTGCTGCGTGGCGTATTTCCTGGCGCCGACGCGGAGTTCGAGCGTCTCGGCCGCGCTGCCCGCGCGATGCACCTGCAGCCTGAGCTTCGCGCCGGCCTTTTCGGAAAGCGGGATGCCGACGAAGGCAAACCACTCGCCGCCTTCGCGCTGCACCAGCACGCGATGCTCGCCCACCCACGCGACCGGCGCCTGCTCGGCCGCGCCCAGACGCACGCGTGCCACGCCGCCCGGAACGCTCGCGACGCGCGGCAGCACGGTCGACGGCGCGGCCGCAAACGCGCGCGGCGCGAGCAGCGCGGCCCCCGCGGCAAGGATGAAGCTTCGTCGAGATTGCTGTGGCAAGAATGGACTCCCCGAGGACCGCCGCGTCGGGGCCGGTGCGGAAACATTGCGAGTGTGAGCTATGGGTCGATTTTGGCGTTTGCTTTCCACGTCTGCAAATCGCCGGGCGCGGTCCGCCAGCACGCATGGACATCGCCTCCGATCCTGATAGGCGCGCTCCCTCCAACGCCGTCGCGACGACTGGCCGGCTGCGCTCTGCCGCGCTTTCATGCGAGCGCCCGCCAAACCGAACGGCCGCGTTCTTTCCGCCACCCAGTGCGTGACTCCCAGGCCGTCACGGCGCCGGCCAGGCGAACGCCGATACCCAGCGTTGCAGAACTGAAATCCGGCGGATACCGGAGCGCGCGACGATCGCATCAGGTTGGCGGTGCACCGCACAGGTGACGCCGGGACAGCCGTACGCAGGAGTCGGGCATGAACGTCATTTCGATGCAGACCGCAACGCCATCCTGGTCCGGGCCGCGGTACCGAATTCACCGGTATCCGACGACATTGATCGATCGTCTCCAGTTGCGCGACGGGCGCAGCGTCACCATCAGGCCGGTACTGCCGCAGGACGTCGAGCTGCAGCGCGCCTTCGTCGCCGCGCTTTCGCCGACGATGCGCTACCGGCGCTTTCACAGCCCGGTGCACGAGTTGCCGGAGGCCACGCTGAACTACATGACCGATGTCGACTACGCCTCGCACATGGCGCTGCTGGCGACGACGAGCGTCCCCGGCGGACGGGAGACGCAGGTCGCCGAGGCACGCTGGGTCCGGCGCGAGCCGCCGGATTCAACCGACATCGCCGACTTCGCGCTGGCGGTCGCCGACGATTGGCAGCGGGCCGGCCTCGGCGCGCTGCTGCTCGGCAAGCTGTCGGACTCCGCCGCGGCGCAGGGGATCCGGCGCCTCAGCGGCGACGTGCTGGCCGACAACGAAGGTATGCGCAGGCTGCTCAAGCGAAGCGGCTGGCGCCAGGCGCCCGATCGCTTCGACGCACGGCTCGTCGTCGCGCAGCTCGACCTCGACGCAGCGTCCAACGACCGTCCCTCGCTGGCCGCCTAGCGAGCTCTGCGATGGTCGCCTGGGATCGCGCCGGCAGGTGGCAGCCGGGACGGCCGGGCGCGCGTCCAGCGGCAATCCAGGGCGAACGGAGCCGGGGCGTTCCTTGACCCGGACCGATGCAGACTTTGTGTTCCTTCCTTGCGACCGATCAACGCCGGACCCGGGCCCTGTACGAGAGTCTGGACCGAGCGTTGGGCGGGACCCTGCGCTGCAGCGTGACCGCGCGACCCCCGGCTTCCCGGTGAATTCATATAAGGTCGAAGACCACAGCGTTGCCTGCGGCGCTGGCCGATGCCCCGGCTCCTGTCGCCCAGGACCGGGTTCTGGTTCACCTGAACGACTAGCCCCATTGAAAGTGGAGATCCAATGCCTGCATCCATGCGCTCCCGCCTCTCCGCCATCGGCCGCGTGCCCGACGACATTCGCCTGGCTGCAGCCCAGCAGAAGAAGTTCGATACCGACAACACCGAGCGCAGCGTTGGCTACGTGATGCTCGACTGCTCGGGCACGACGATGGACCGCTATGTGGACGCCCCGGCGATCGTCTTCGTGGAGGTGTTCAAGAAGTACGGTCTCGAGATCGCCATGCCCGAGGCGCGCGCGCCCATGGGGCTGCGCAAGGACCTGCACATCAAGGCGATCACGCAGATTCCGTCGGTGCGCGAGCGCTTCGTGGCCAGGTTCGGCCGCGAGCCCGACCAGTCGGACGTGGACAGGATGTTCGCGGACTTCGTGCCCACCCAGATCAACCTGCTGCGCAAGGGGAACTACCATGAACTGCTCCCTGGCACCGCCGAGGTCGTGAAGGGTCTTCAGCAGCAGGGAATCAGGATCGGAGTCACGACGGGCTTCGTGCGCTCCATGCTCGACATCCTGCTCGAGGGCGCGGCCAAGCAGGGATTCGTCCCCGACACGTCCTGCGCCGGCGACGAGGTCGAGATGCCCCGGCCGACCGCTTACATGGTCATCAAGAACCTCGAGCGGCTTGGCGTGTACAACCTCCAGAACGCCATGCGCCGCACCATCAAGGTCGACGACACGGTCTCCGGTGCCGGCGAAGGCGCTCCGCTGTGTTGGCGGGTCGCGGTGTCGAAGTGGAGCAACTACGTTGCCGACAGCTGGGACGCGGTGAGGAAGATGAGCGCCGAGGAACTCGCCGCTCACGAGGCCGCGTCCAAGGAGAAGCTGGTCCGCGAAAGCGGCGCGCACTACGTCATCGATGACCTGCGTGACTTTCCTGCCGTGGTCGCTGACGTCAACGCACGGCTCGCCAACGGCGAGAATCCTTAGGGACGGGGGCCGGCACTTGCTTTGCCGGCGGCGAGGAAAGGCCGTCATCACTTGGCCAGCGGTGTCTCGATGTGGAGCGCCTCCAGCCACCTGCCGCTGCGCTTCACGTGGACCACCGACGCAACAATCCGCTCCGGGAGCTTCAGCCCGGCGCAGACGGCGTCCTGAGTCGCGGTGTACGTCATGATCACCAGGTCACTCGTCTTCATGGCCACTCTTTGATCGCTGCGATCGACGCCCTTCACCTCGCGATCAGTAGCGAGGTCCCTCAGGTGCTGCGCCTTGTCGGTCACGCCGCCGGAACTGATCCAAACAGCCTCGGCGACGGTGCTTTCCACAAACCACTTCCGGTCCCTGTTCTTCCACGCGGACCATCCCGCGTTTTCAGGCTCGACAATGCGGGCCTCGGTGCTATCGCCCCTTGGCGGACTCGATTGCCCGAAGGCGGAACCTGTCATGCCGATCGCGGCTACAAGGAACGCCGCAAGCCTCTTCATCTTCAGTTCTCGCCTGCGGGGAGGGGAATCGATAGTAGAGTGGAGCGCGCATGCAGCGCAGGGACAGCGGGACAGCACATGAATTCCGAGACGCCGCCTGCCCGACAGGCAGCCCAGTCGCGATGCCGTTACGGACGCGCGCATACCCGGCGATGCTGAACAGGCTCGATCGCCTGCCGTGGATCTGGTTGCTGCTCCTGGCGGGCTGGATGGCCATTGCCCCGATCTCCCCCGAGCCGCATCTGGTCGAGAAGTTGCGCCTTCTGGCCCAGGGCGCGCTGGTACGTCCGCTCGACATCTTCGACCTGGCCATGCATGCGGCGCCGCTGCTTCTGGTGGCGCTCAAGCTGTGGCGGCAGTGGCGCGCGCCTGGGCCCTGACGCACGTCGGCGGCAGCCGCCTGCGGGCCACCTCTGGCCGAGTGCGGCCCTCCGCCCTGCACAAGGCCGGATGTGGACTCAGCTGTTAGTGCCTCGCCCTGCGATCAAGGGTGGCAGGCGCAGTCCCGATGGCGTCATGCCGGGCCGCTGAGGCGGCGAATGCCGCGAGTGCGGCGATCATCCACAAGACGTTCAGTACGCCAGAGTTCCGTGCGAGAGGGCGGCAGCCCAGCCGCGGCGCTGGTGAATTCGCTGTGATCGTCGGTCCCGAAAGGGCAGGCAAGCGCCTGCGCGAAATCGAGGTCGGCTTGCGGCCGGACAGCGACCATCCGCATGCGGTCGCTTGTCGACCCGAAGCCGGCATCCGTTGCGTGCCCAGCCGGAGTCGCCTTCTGACTGCTCGGCGACCTCCCGTCAACCGGGCTTGTAGCAGATCACTTGCAGAGGGCGGGTGCGGCCTTCCTCGATGTTGCGCGCCGCATTCTTCGCCTTCTGCGCTGCCGTAGCGCCCATGAGAATGTGAATGCCGAGCGGCGGCAGTTCGCCCCGCTCGGCCTTTTCGATCGCCATCTTGTAGCCGGCCAGGTACTTGGCCCCGGTCTCCTCGATGCCGAAGTCCCTGAAACCCGCCCTGTCCAGGAGTGTCCGCGTCTCCTCCGGGGAAATGAGGTACGCGCCTGAACCGTCCTCCGACCATGGCACCGGGTGGTGCGGACTCCCTGTTGGTCCCAGGCCGTGCTCGGTGAGGGCGAAGAAGGCGCCCGGCTTGAGGACTCGATAGGCTTCCGCGAAGAATCGTGGACGATCCGGCACGTTCATTGTGACGTGCTGCGCATATGCCCCGTCGAAACTGGCATCCGGATACGGCAACTGCTGCCCATCGCCCAGCCGCACCTGCACCTGCTCGTCCATGCGCAGCAAGGCCGTCAGCTTGTTGGCGGCCTCCACGAAGGGCTTGGTGATGTCCAGTCCGCTGACCCGGCACTGGAACCGTTGCGCGATGTAACGGGCGGGGCCGCCCAGGCCGCAGCCGATGTCGAGTACGTGGGTGCCCGGCTTGATCGGAAGTCGATCCGCAAGTTCGACCGTCGCCGGGAAGCCGCGGGCGTGAAAGTGATCGACCGGGGCCAGGTCCTCGACGGTCAAGCCTTCAAGCGGCTTCGACGCCTTTGCGAGGGCGGAAACAATCAGGCCGTAGACGTCCCCGCGTCCCCAGTGGTCCGCGATCATGCTTGCCTCAGTCATCTCGCTCCTCCCTTTCGCGCGCCCCGCCACGGCTGATTGAGAATAAATGAGTTCAGAACTGTGTCCAGAGGTGAGGTGAGTGAAAGCCTGGAGCCGCAAGTCCGGAAACTGACCGTTGGCGAGTCGTCCCGGCACTCAATGGGCGGAACTGGGTTCGGAACAGCCACGCGGCCCGTCTACCGAAACGTCGGCCTTCGACCCGCCCGATAGTCAACGGCGGACCCAAAGACGACCGAAGGCCCAGACTCGCGCCCCTTGCGGACGACGGTGGCGCGCCTACTTCTTCCTGATGCTTTCGAGCAGTTTGCGGAAGGGCGCGGCAGCCTCGGCAACCGTCTTCTCCGGCCCGGTCAGCTTGAAGTAGAGGTTGCCGCCGGGATTTTCGACGATGGTGCCGAGAAGGCGATAGCCGGCCTTCGGCGGTCCACTGCCCATCTGCGGGCCACCGCCCATGTAGGTTCCCCTGACGTCGACGCTGGTGGCCGGCAATCCAGCCAGCGTTTCCTTCTTCACCGTGGCGGCGCCCTCGGCGGAACTGCCGTCCGCCTTGCGGAACTGGTCGATCCAGCGCTTCACGTTGGCGTCCGCCGGTCCGCCCTGGCCCTGGCCGAAGAAGAAGACTGCGAGTTCGGCAGGCTCCGCGTCGCCCTTGGCAGCGGGAATCGTGTAGGTCGCTGCGCGCATCGGTCGCTCGCCCTGTGCAGTCCACGCCTTCGGCGCGGTCCACGACAGGCCCGCGGCCTCGTCGGCCCCCGCAGGACCCGCAACGACGAGAAGCAGCAGGCAGGTTGCAGCGATTCGGTTCATGGTGGCTTCGCCCGTCCCCAGACGCCTTCGTGTGATGATCTGGCGCGCACGATACAGAAGGCCAATGCGACCGCGAAGAGGTGGCACCGGCGTCGTCAAGCGCGTCTGCTCGGCGGCGTACGCAAGGCTACTGGCGCCCGAGGACCAGGTGCAATGGCCCGATCCTGCGAAGATGACGCCAAGGACGCGCGAGATGCATGGGTTGTTGTTTCCGGAGCGCGGATAGGCTGGTCCCGGCCGTAAATCGCCGATCCACTTCAGGTCGCGGCACTCAGTTCCGCCAGGACCGCGCTACACCACTGCCGCTCCTCGCCAGGAACCAGTTCTAGCTGGCGCATCGCCTCGTCTCGATTTGCATCGCTCGCTTCCCGTTCGCCCGCACCTCGTTGCGCCAGGGCCAGCGCGGCAAAGCCAAAGAACTGCTCGAACGCAGGGGCGGCGTTCTTGCGGCACAACGCAATGCACCGCCGAGCGCTGGCCACGGCCTCGCGGGTCTTGCCCGCTTGCAACTGGCTCCGAGCAAGTCGATATTCCGCTCGCTCTTCTTCAAGCCATGTCCCGGCCAGCTTCCAGTACTTCAGGCCACCCTCTGCGGCGGTAAGCATGGCCTTGGTTTGTATGGCATCGCGATCGGGCTTGCCCTCCAGCGCGACGGCCAAGTTATTGCCCGCCACTGCCAGTGCTCGGAAGGCCGGAGAGCCGTCAGGCAACCCAGCCGCCGCCTGCTGCAACGCGCGCTCATAGGCGGCAATCGCTTGCTGCAGGTTGTTGTGAGCTGCGAAGGCCGAAGATGCCATCGCGAGAGCTGATACCCGAGCATCCGTCGGCAGTGCGTCCAGCGCTGTCGCATCCCCGGAGGCAAGGCGCATGGTCGCCACCGCCTGATCGATGAGCCCATCTATTTCCGGGCTACCCTCAGCGGCCGGCAACGCGCGAAGTCGCTCCAGCAGTCCAACGGCGTTCTGCCATTGACCAAGATGCTCACCATGAACGTGCACCAGAAGGCGCACGTACGGCGCGAATTCCTTGCCCGCCTGGATCAGGCCAACGGAAGCCGCCAGGCGGTCGGCCACCTCTTGTGGGCGATCTCCATGGTCGGCCCATGCGGCCCTCAGGAACAAATCGAGAGAAGTGCCCATGTCTGCTCAGGCCCGGTTGGTCCGATTTCGGGCAATTCTGCGGAGGGACCAGGACGACCGCAAGCGGCCGGAAAGCTTCCTTTGGGGAGTCGGCCCTGCGCGATCCCTTTTCGATCGAGCGACCCATCCAGCGTGGTCACCGGCCGTTCGCGCGCGTGGCGGGCTCAGCCGCGCATGTCGAGCATCAAGCCCTCCCGCGCGTCGGCGCGGCCCGCCAGCATGTCGCGATAGGCCTGCAGCGCGTCCTGCGCGCCAGGCCGCGTCACGATGCGCACCCAGCCGTGCTCGTGCACCTGGCCGATGAACTGCGCCCAGGCCTGCCCCATGCGCCGCTGCAGTTCGGCCGCGCCCCAGCCCTGCGGCGGCGGTGCGCTGCGCGCCTTCGCCTGCGCCGGCGCGAAGAACAGCACGGGGCGCGGGCCGGGGAGGTCGCGCGCCGAGCCGAGCGCGCTCCAGTGCGTGCCGCCGATGGAACTGCTGAACATCAGCGCGTCGGCGAAGTGGGAGTGGATACGGCGGCGCAACTCGGCGGCGCCGGCGAAGTCGAGGTACACCGTGGGCGTCTGCGGCTCGAGCGTGGTCAACTGATCGTAGGTCAGCACCGTGTCGTAGCAGCCGAGCGAGCGCACGAATTCGGCATGCGCGGTCGACGTGAGGCCGACGATGCGCGGGGCGCCCGGCATTCCGCGTCGCCTGGCCAGGCAGTACGCAGTGCCCTGCGCCGTCTTGCTCGATGCGCTGGACAGCAGCACCTGGCTTGCGCCGAAGTAGCCGTTGTCGGCCAGGAAGTCGTCGATGAGGAACGCCGTCACGAACAGGGGCCGCAGGACGGCCTGCAGCCCTTCGAGCTCAGGTCTCCAGCCGGGATCGGCATCGCAGAAGACGTACTGGTTGTAGACAGCGGCCAGCTCCCGCCGGTGTTCCGAGCCGTCCACGAAGCCCGAGGCCGCCATCTTCGAAGGCGCCACCACGAGATGCGTGCCCGCGGGGTAGTAGCCCCACACGCGACGGCCCGGCGCCACACCGTCGGCCTGCGATTCGGCGACGGTCGCGAAGCCCCATACCGGCAGGCAGCCGAACGCGGCGTCGCCTGCGGGGAAGAACTGCCAGTACTTCATCGCCTCGCCAAACGCGGCGTACGTGATGTTGTTGGCTGTGAGCGAGAACGCCTCCACCGCCAGCCGGACCTGGCCGGGCTCAAGCGGGCGTTGCGCCGGCGCGTCCGGGTCGGGGCCAAGATGGGCCTTGACCAGCTCGGCACGGGCGATGAAAAGGCGTTGGCCGCGTTCGGTCATGGCCGGGCTCCCTGAAGTCGTTGGGTGCCCGCATCTTCTCACCGCGCGGCGGGGCGTATAAGCGTCCCGCACGGGCGCTTGCGTGCCTGGCCGGCCCGGGAGCATCGTTCGCGGAAAACGGAGGCGGGATGAACAACGACAGCGTCGAGACGGACTACCTCATCATCGGCGCCGGCGCCGTCGGCCTGGCCTTCGCCGACACGCTGCTTTCCGAGACCGACGCGCACATCACCATCGTCGACCGGCGCGGCAAGCCCGGGGGCCACTGGAACGACGCCTACGCCTTCGTGACTCTGCATCAGCCGTCGTCGTTCTACGGCGTGAACTCGATGCCGCTGGGCAGCGACCGGCGCGACACCATCGGGTTGAATCAAGGCCTGTACGAGCTGGCCTCGGGCGCCGAGGTGGTCGGCTACTTCGACCGCGTGATGAACCAGCGGCTGCTACCCAGCGGCCGCGTCAGCTACCACGCACTGAGCAACGTGCTCGAAGACGGATCGATCGAATCGCTGCTGTCGGGGCGGCGCACGCAAGTGCGCGTGCGACGCAAGACGGTGGACTGCACTTACTTCAGCCCCGAAGTGCCGGCCACGCACACGCCCCGATTCGAGGTCGGCGCGGGCGTGCGACTGGTGCCGCCGAATGCCCTGCCGGGGTTGTGGCAGTCGGTCGAGCGTGGCGCGCCGGCGCCGCGGCACTTCGTGGTCATCGGCTCCGGCAAGACCGCGATGGACACCTGCGTGTGGCTGCAGCAGTGCGGGGCGCCAGCCGAGGCGATCCAGTGGGTGGTGCCGCGCGACTCCTGGGTCGTCAACCGGGTGGGCACGCAGAACGGACCCGAATTCTTCTTCGAGACCGTGGGCGGCCAGGCCGACCAGCTCGAAGCCTTTGCCAAGGCCACTTCCGTTGACGACCTCTACCTGCGCCTGGAGGCCTGTGGCGCGCTGATGCGCATCGATCCGCAGCGCAAGCCGCAGATGTTCCACTTCGCCACGCTGTCGCCCGGCGAGCTGGAGGTGCTGCGCCGCATCCGCGATGTCGTGCGCATGGGCCACGTCCATGCGCTGCACGCCGGCGAGATGGTGCTGCAGCAGGGTCGCGTGCCGGTGGCGCCCGGGACCCTGTTCGTCGACTGCACCGCCTCGGCCGTGAACTTCAAGCCCTGCGCCCCCGTGTTCGATGGCCGGCGCATCACGCCTCAGCTGCTGCGCCCACCGCTGGTGACCTTCAGCGCCGCGCTCACGGCGTACGTGGAGGCGCACTACGACGACCCCGAGCACCAGAACCGCCTGTGCTCGCCGGTGCCGTTCACGCATGCGCCGGAGGACTACCCGCGCACG